>PMYF01000345.1 GCA_003171295.1 Acidobacteriota bacterium
GGACCTGCATTTGGGATGTGCGATTGATGTGACAAACTTGAGAGACACCACACTAGAAGCTAGCAGCTAGTAGCCGTCCTCCCCCTCACCAGCATGTACTTCACCGCCGCCTCCAGCTCCGCCCGCGTCACGTCCTCCACCACGCCCGCGTCGCCAATCCCCACCGGCAGCACGAACCGTCTCACTCCGCCCACATTCTTCTTATCGCTGCCCGTCGCAGCCATCACCCGGGCCGCCTGCGCCTTCAGCTTCGGCAAAGGCCCATAGCGATAGATCAGCTTCTCCAGCCGTTCCATCTGGCCGCCGCTGATCGTCCCCCGCCGCCGCGCCACAGCCAGCGCCGCCACCATGCCCCAGCCCACCGCCTCGCCGTGCAGCATCGCCTTGTAACGTGTGGCCTGCTCCAGCGCGTGGCCCACCGTGTGCCCAAAGTTTAAAATCATGCGCAGCCCGCTCTCGCGCTCGTCCCTCCGCACCACCTCGGCCTTCATCCGCACCGACGCGGCAATCACCCGCTCCAGCGCCCTCGGCTCCCGCTTCAGGATCTCCTCCGCATGTTCCTCCATGAACCGCACCAGCGTCCGGTCGCGGATGATCCCCGCCTTCACGCTCTCCATCAGCCCCGCGCGCAATTCGCGGTCGGGCAGCGTTCCCAGCACGCCCGTGTCGGCAAACACCGCCCGCGGCTGCAAAAAATTCCCCACCAGGTTCTTGCCCTCCGGCAGGTTCACGCCCACCTTGCCGCCCACGCTCGAATCCACCTGCGCCAAAAACGTCGTCGGAACCTGGACATAGTTGATCCCGCGCATGAACACCGCGGCCACAAATCCGCCCACGTCGCCCACAATGCCGCCGCCAAAGGCAATCAGCAAGCTACCCCGGTCGCCCCCCGCCCGCACCATCTCGCGCGTCAGCCGCTCCACTTGGGCCAAAGTCTTGTACCGCTCGCCCGCCGGCAAAAACAGCGTCACCGGCGGCTCCCCCCCCGCTCCCTCGAACGACCGCAAAAACGCCTTCCCCCACAGCGCCCAGATCTCCGGCGACGTCAGCACAAACACACGCCGGGCCTGTCCGCCGGGGAGGAGCAGTCTGCCCACAGCTCTCTCGATGCGCGGCGTCAGCGTCTCCACCACGCCGCTCCCGATCACCACGTCGTACTTCGCCGATGCCGTCTCTACTCGTATCGTCTGCACAGTGACTTCATCGTAAATGCTGACTGTCATCTGAAACCACGGATTGCGCCAGAGAGCTGAGACAATGTTCGGTCTATAATCGCTTGTTAGGATTGCCATGCCCACCAAATTTCTTGCCGACCAAGAATATCTCTATGACGGTGGAGACGTCTCTGCCGAGTCTGAAGAGGATCTCATAGGGGTCACAGCTGCATCTCTGAGCAACGCCGTCGTGTGGGGCACCGACTGGACGGCGGGCACAATCGTCGACCAACTGAGACGCGGCACGATCACGCTGGATCCAACGTTTCAGCGTCGAGAGGCGTGGACGGACGACCGAAAAAGCCGTTTTATTGAGTCTCTGATCCTCGGCCTGCCAATACCACAGCTTGTCCTCGCGGAAAGTAACCAGGCCAAGGGAAAGTTCATCGTGATCGACGGCAAACAGCGTTTGCTTAGCCTGTCGAGATTTACAGGCGTCGGGCTCGCTCCTGACCAGGTGCCGCTGACTCTTTCCGGACTTAAGGTTCGGAGCGACCTAAACAAGAGCACCTATTCGTCAATCAAGAGCAATGTGAAGTTCGAGAATTTGGTCTCAGCGTTCGAGAATCAGCCAATTCGAACCGTCGTCATCAGGGGATGGAAGACAGAGGAGGTGCTATACACGATCTTTCACCGCCTGAACACTGGTAGTGTGCCTCTTTCCGCACAAGAACTCCGGCAGGCATTGCACCCTGGACCGTTTCTCAGCTTCGCAGCAAGATTTTCGGAACAAAGCCAGCCCTTAAAGAGACTTCTCGGTCTATCAAAGCCGGATTTTCGAATGCGCGATGTGGAATTGGTGGTCAGATACTTCGCATTTGATCTATTCCTGCCTCAGTATCGAGGAAACCTGAAGGGCTTCCTAGACAAAGCATGCGACGACCTGAACAAGAACTGGCAATCGATGGAGCCGCGGCTACGGGACATTGCCTCTCAGATGGACGAAGTGGTCCAGGCTGCGGCGAAAATCTTCTCCAGTGAGCACGTTTTCCGGAAGTGGGTCGGGGGAAGTTATGAGGGCCAACTTAATCGCGCAATATTCGACGTCGTCGCCAAATCGCTCGGCAATCCAACCGCCCGAGCAGCCGCGCTGAAACAAAAGGCAAAGGTGGTCCAAGCCTTCAAAGATATTTGCGCCGACAAGGACTTCCGGTCCGCGGTCGAATCAACAACCAAGAGCAAGGCCGCCGTAAGGATAAGGTTCTCGAAGTGGTTCAAGGTTTTTGGTGCGGCTATAGGGAAGAATCTTCCGCTTGCACTACCTCCGGAATAGTTGGCTCTATGGCTAAAGGATCGAACAATTACAGACGTCTTAAATCGCGGCTCGGCCAGTTGCGCAAGCATCTCCTCTATTTTCTTCCTGACCCCCCGGTATCTCAAATCTCCTACTCCGATCGCGAGATAGACTCCACGCGAGCGTATGTTGTCCTTGTGCATGCCGAAATTGAATCGTTTTGCGAAGAGCTTGTTCGCGGCAAGGCACAAGCTGCAAAGCTGGCCTTCGATACGAGCGGTGAGGTAAAGCCGATCCTGCGCAGGATGGTTGCATATTATGTGGCGCGAAAGGGGAGGTCGTGGGGTGATGTGCTTAGCCCGCCTGCAAAAGTTGTGCGCTCCACATTTGAGTCCTATAAAACATCTATCGAAGAAAACCATGGGGTAAGACGCAAGAACTTAGAGAAGCTTCTTTTCCCATTGGGAATCCACGATAAGCATCTAAATAAGCTCATGACTTGGCTCGCGCAAATGGATTCGTTTGGCAAGGACCGGGGCGGACTAGCACACCGCAGCATAGGAGCTCAACAAGCACCTGACCCGTTGTCTCAGTTGGTGACCGTCAACCAGCTCCTCAATGGCCTATTGGAGCTCGACCGAATCGTCGGGCGAATTCGTTGACGAGCTCTGCCGGGTGCCCCAGGTCTCGCTTCTGAGACCTGGGAAGAGAAGTGATGAGTACTCTCCTCACCCCGCCGCCCGCATCTCCTCCCGCACCATCTCCCACCGCGCACCGGATTCAGTGCTAGACTTTTCCCACCAACCCAGGAGAACCCCCGTGCGCCGCGAACCTGCATTCGCTTTTGCTGCCTTGCTTTGTGTCGGCTTCGCTGCCGGACAACAAGCCGCCCCGCCCACTCCGCCTTCCGCTGCGGATTCGCAATCCGGCGCCATGGCCGTCTACTATGCAGGCCCCGGCGTCACTGCGCCGTCGCTGCTCCCGATCACCTTTACCGACGTGGTGGCCTCCGGTCAATGCAAAAAACTCGATGGCACTGCCGAGCTATCGGCGTTCGTCGATGCTCAAGGCATCCCGCGCTATGTCTTCCTTCTTCAACCCATCGGCAACAATCTCGATAAAGTTGCGATCTATATTGCCGACGCAGACCGATTCAATCCCGGCACGCGCAACGGACAGCCCGCCGCCGTCGCCGCCACTATTAAGGCCAGCATCCAATCCTGCATCGAAGAAAAGAACGACGAGCACGGTCAGAAGATCCACTTCCTCCAGCTTCGTTCTATGCCTCAGCAGCAGGTCGATCTCCAGCGGTCTGCATCGAAAGACGCATCCATCGTTTTGGACGGTCCCACTCCCGCCCCAACAGATAACTCCACTCTCGTTCCATACAAGGTTGGCGGACGCGTCAGCGCTCCAATCTTATTGAAATCGGGAGAAGTCGAATATTCTGACTACGCGCGAAAACAAAAAATCAGCGGCGTCTGTATCGTCTCGCTCATTGTCGATGCATCCGGTATGCCGCAGAATGTCCACTTAGTCAAAAGCCTGGAATCTGGCCTTGACCAGAACGCGATCAACGCAGTCAGCCAATATCGCTTCAAGCCAGCCATGAAAAACGGCACAACACCCGTTCCGGTCCAGATCACAGTCACAGTGGACTTCCGGCTCTACAACTGAGTTGTATTCGCCGGCTGCCCCAGGTCTCGCTTCTGAGACCTGGAAAGAGAAGTGATGAGTAGTCTCTTCACCCCGCCGCCCGCACCTCTTCCCGCACAATCCGCCGCAGCGTCTCTTCGAGCTTCGGAGCCTTCCCTTCCACGTGCCGCCGCAGGGCTTCGTTGATGAGCGTCTGATACCCCATCGCCCCTCCCGAAGCATCGGCCTCTTTCAGAAAGTGATCCACCAGATCCTCATCCAGCCGGATTGTGATCCGCGTCTTGCCGCGCGGCTCCGACTCCGGAGCTGTAATCCTTCCCCGCTTTCCGTGGCTGAAATCGTATCCCTGCTTCATCTCGACTCCTCGTATTGGCTGCGCTCGCGCGGCTCCGCGGTTCGCGCCGAAATGATGCGAATGTTCTTGCCGCGATGACAATAAACCACCACCAGAACCCGTTCCTTCGCCCCCATTCCGATCGAAACGAACCTCACCTCATGCGGGTCAGAACTATCGTCCGTAATGGTGATGGCCTCGTCGTCTTCAAACACCGGCAATGACTCTGCAAACCAGACCCCATGCTTTCTGTAATTCGCTTCCGCCTTCCCAACGTCCCATTCGAAGGCCAAGTCACACCTCATTATATGCACAAGTTGTGCATACACTCAAGCGATGGTCGCAAACTCGCGTATATACCCGGGTTCCTGCCGGGTGCCCGGCGCCCCATCCTTCCCGCGCTCTTATTCCGGAAGGATGGGATACCCGAAACCTCTGCAATACCACTCCCCGCCCAGCGCGCCTCCACCACGGAGGAAATCGTCGCGTCGAAGCCGGAATCAGTCCTTCGGCCATTCGTACGGAAATAGCTTCCCAGCCTCTTCCGGACTTATTTCCACATTCAGCAGTTCCGCTGCTTTGGCCAGCGCGGGATCGCGGCCATTCGCAAGGTCAGTTGCCGCCGGCAGAACCACAACATCCGGAACCACTCCTCGATGCTCCAGGCTGTGGCCATCGGCCATGATCAGATCCGCCGAAGTCACCGAAACTCCGTAGAGAATGAATGGATTGGTGCCTATTTCGTGGCCGTAATATTCGGCTTCCATGACCATCCCTGCACTCCGGTCGCCGACCACAAGGCCTCTTTTTTCTAACTGGACTACGCGTGCAAAAATCTCCGACGCGGAAGCGGACCCACTGTCGATCAGAACCACCAGTTTGCCCGTATACCCGTGGTGTTCAGGCTTAATCTCAACCGCCTTCGTTTTGCCTCTGCTAACGCGGTCGGCGATCTTCACCTTTTTGTCGAACATTCCTCCGAGAACGGCCTGGAGGGTTTCCACGCTGCCTCCAGGGTTGCCACGTAGGTCGAGAATGACGGCGCTGTGCTTCCGCATCTTCCCCACCAGGGTGTCCAGGTCTGGAGGAAGCAGCAAGAACCCCGAAATCCTCACGATCAGCAGGTCATCGCCTCTCTCTGCATAGCGAAGGAGCAAGGAGCCTTCTTGATCGTTCATCTGGAGTTCAAAATCAAAGATTCCGTTGACCGCCGGAAGCTGCCGAAACTTTGCCATCACGTCCACTCGGCTCTCGTTGCCGGCAAGAGTGACAAGATTCAGACTGAGTCCTGGCTGCGGTCGCAGGGTCCAGAAGACATATTCCATCTTCCAGAAGTCCTTGCGATTGGGCGCAAAGTCATTTACAGTCACGATCTCGTCTCCCGGCTTCACGCCCTTCGCTTCCGCATCGCTGCCCGGACGGACACGGGTCACGTAACAGCGGTCGCCGACCATCTGCATCTGAAAACCATAATCGTTGATGTACGGCCGCGGCGGAGGCACAAAGAACGTGTGGGAATCATCAAGGCTGATGAGTGCCGCGGCAATGTGAGCAATCGCTAAATTCAGCGAATCCGAACTGTCGATCTGCGTCTTTGCCTCGCGAACCCTGGCATCCCAGTCAATGCCGTGTAATTGCGGATCGTAATAATGCCTCTTCACGTCGCTCGCGACGTCCTGGAGCATGGCCTGTACTTCCCGGCGTTGAGACCGTGTGTACTCCTGCGGCTGGCATATTCCTGCCACGCATACAAATGCCATGCAACTTGCCGCGGCGCGGGAAATCAAAGGACTCGTTCGCATTAGAAACTCCTTCCTGGCGTGCCAAATTGCGGCGAAAAGGACATGTCCCCTCCCACTGGGGAGGAAGTTTCATTGCAGGTTCAAAGAATGCAGTTTGTGTTGGAGCAATCTTAGCGTAGAACTGCTGCTGGCGGATGTTCCACCCTCGCTGGGCACTTGTTTTACTGCGGTCGGGGCAGGCTAACGCAAACCCTGTTACCCCGCCATCGTTAACTCCCCAGCCGGGTGCCCCATCCTTCCGGCGCTCTTTGCCGGAAGGGTGGGATACCATCAGACCAACCCACCTCGGTCATCCTGTGCGAAGATCGCAGGCGCTATCGGAGTCGAATGGGGATCTGCGGTTGTTTCTGGCATGCCTTCGCGTTGTCAAGAGGGCCAACCGCTAACCTTCCCGCATCCCCTTGATTCCATATCACATTATTTTTTCAATCCCTTGCAGGTTATTTCCGCCAATCCGCTAGACTGGTCAATAGTTGGACAGAGCGATCTCCTTAAGTTGGCGGGCGGTTCGAGAATGTCGGGCTGAGCATGACCGGCGTTCTCGCGCCGCCCACCTTTTTCGGAGCCGTTCTTCCCAAAGAATCGCACCAAAAACGGTGCAAATCGCCGAAAAAACGCGCCGCAAGGCTCTCCGAGCGCCCGTAACTCATTTGTTGTCTAGACTCTGCAAATAAGTTGCTTTAGAATCAAGGCCTTAGAGCGCCAAACATGCGCCAACCTCATGAATCCAGGGAACTTATTTTCAGAGATGGGGGAGGGGGGGCCCCCCTGAAATATGACCCCCAAGTCATATCGGCCGGGTGCGCCATCCTTCCGGCGCTCTTTGCCGGAAGGGTGGGATACCTCGAACCCAACTCGCTGACCCGCTGACCCGCCGGCCTGCTAGCTCCGCTAACTCCGCTAGCCCCGCTAACTCCGCAGCTCTTTCGGTCCCTGCCCCGCCTTCGTCAAGCCCCCGCTACGCAAACCAGCCGGCCGCGTGGCGCAGGCGCGCCTACAACAAAGCTCCAGCCTTCGACCAAAGCGGGAACCGGCATCTACCGGCTCCCGGCTACTGGCTACTGGCTATTGGCTACCGGCTACTGGCTACTGGCTATTGGCTATTGGCTATTGGCTGCTGGCTGCTTTATTTCACCCGCACCTTCGGCTCGACCGACAATCCCGGCCTTAGCTGGTGGTTCGGATCCTCTTTGGCCAGGTCCGTGAAGTCGATGCGCACCGGTACGCGCTGCACCACCTTCACGTAGTTTCCGGTGGCGTTCTCCGGCGGAAAGAGCGAAAGCACCGACCCGGTCGCTCCTCCGATCTGTGTCACGCGGCCGTCGTAGTCTTTGCCGGTCGAGTCCACATGGATCTCAACCGGCTGGCCGGCTTTCATGTGCCGCAGTTGCGTCTCCTTGAAGTTCGCCGTGATCCAGAGGTCCTGGAGCGAAACCAGCGTCAGCAAATTCTGTCCGGCAGCCACGTTCTGATCGATCTCCACGCTCTTGCGCGTGATGATGCCGTCCGCCGGCGCGACGATCTTCGTGTAGCTCAAATTGAGTTTCGCCTGATCGAGCTGCGCCTGAGCCTGCTCCACCTGGGCCTCGGCCTGCTTGGCGCGCGCGCTCTGCGCTTCCACCTGCTGCGGTCCGGTTTCAGCGTACTTCAACATCGCCTGCGCCTGCAATTCCCGCTCGCGGGCAACGCGCACGGCGTCCCCGGCGGCCTGCTCGTTGGCGCGCGCGTCGGCCAGCGCGGCTTTGGAGGCGTCGGCCGCGGCCACCGCGGCGTCCCACTGCAGCTTGCTGATGACGTCCTTCTCCACCAGCGGCTTGTAGCGCTCCATATCCGCCTGCGCCTTGGTGTTGTTGGCCGCTGCCTGGGCCACCAGGGCATGCGCCGCCTCCAGTTGCTTTTCCGCCTGCGCCACTCCTGCCTGCGTGCCGCTCACATCGTGGCCTGCCGAGCTCAGATTGCTTCCCGTATTCACCGTGACGATGGGCACATTGACGCGTGCCGCCGCGGCGTTGGCTTTGGCGCTGGCCAGCGCGGCTTCGGCATTCTCCACGGCCACCTGATAATCGCTGGGGTCAAGTTCGGCGATCGCGTCGCCCGCCTTCACTACCTGGTTCTCTTCCACGTTCACTTTGATGACCTGGCCTGCGATGCGCGAACTCACCTGAATCAGGTGGCCGTTCACCTGCGCGTCGTCGGTATCTTCGCTGAAGGTGGAGTGCCACCAGATGCCGAGGGCTACGAGCGCCGCCACCACGATCGCGGCCACAAGAATCCCTCTGCGGCGGGACTGCGGCTCCTCGATCTCTGTCTCTGCAGCCGATTCGTTGGGTTCTGGTGTTGGGATTGGATCCGCCACGTTCACTTCCCTCCTAGGTACCTCTTGTAGTCCTGCCCGTCCCCCAGCGCGCGGGCCAGGCTGAGCTTGGCCACGTTATGCCGGTAGAGGCTCGCCACGTACTGGCTATCGGCCTGGGCCACGGATTGCTGCGCCTGGCTCACCGCCAGGTTGTCGCTGACGCCGTTGGCATAGCGTTCCTGCGCCTCTTTGAGAGCCTCATTGGCCAGCTCCACGCTCGACTGCGCTACCTCTACCTGCTTTTGCGCCGAGGCGATGTCGAGCAGCGCGTCGCGCACGTCGGCTTCCACTTGCGCGTTCTTGTCGCTCAGTTGCGCCTGCGCCGTATCCAGTTGCGCCTGCGCCTGCTGCGCCAGTCCGCGCAGGGCGAATTCTTCAAAAACCGGCACGCTCAACGACGCCGTCGCATCCACCGTGCCGTGCGAGTGGGCCAGCGTGGCGCCGATGTCGCCGTAATCGGCGTTAGCCTCCACGGCTGGCAGCCGCGCCGCTGTCGCCGCCTTGCGTTGTTCGGCCGCTGCCGCGGTTTCCTCCACCAGCGCCGCCAGGTCCTTGCGATTGGCCTTGGCCTGTTGCATCAGCTTTTCCGCATCCAGCTCGTCGAAGGGCGCATAGGGCGCCTTGTCCGTCAAATTGAAGCTTTGCGCCAGCGGCAGCCCGATGGTGCGCGCCAGCGCCAGCTTATCTTTTTCCAGCGCGTTGCGCGCCGCAATCAGTTGCTGCTCAAGCGATTGGTAGTCCACGCGGGCACGCAGCTCGTCGAGCAGCGGCGCCGTGCCGGCTTGATGGTTGGCTACAGCCTGATCCAGCGAAACCTTCGCCGTCGCCACCTGCGCCTCTACGCTGCTCACCTGGGTCTCGTCGGCCAGCACCAGCAGATAGGCGTTGCCCACCGTCAGCACCACCAGGTCGCGCGCATCTTCAGCCGACAACCGCGCCGCGGCAAAGTTATGCCGCGCGGCCAGATAGTTGCGCAGTGAGGTTACATTGATCAGCGACCAGGTAAGCGAGGCGCGCACGTCAGTAAAGCCGAACGGCCCGATGATCGTGGGAAAGCCCGGTATACGCAGCCCCTGGGCGGGCAGATCGGTCTGCATCGCCGCTTCCTTAGCGGTGAAGTCCACCGAAGGAAGCAACGACTGCAACTGGCTCATCCGTTCCGCGCGCGCCCCTGCCTCCTGCGTTCCGCTCAAAATGATGCCCAGGTTCGCCTGCAGGCCCCTCTGGATAGCGTCATCAAGCGAGAGGTCGATGGTCTGCGCCGACGCCTCGCCTTTGGTCACGCTGCCTTGAAAACTCGCCGCGGTCGGTGGCGATGGCAAGGTCGGCGGCGGGATCACCGCCGTCTGCGCCGACACTGCGCTGCCTATAAGACCAAGGCCCAGCAGAAAAATTGCAGTGCAAGGACGCAACATGCTTTTGATGGAATGCTTTGGCAATTTCAACCTTGCTCAAGAACAACGGGCACGGTCACCCAGAATGGCTGTACACAAATGGATGCGTAGAAAGTGTCACGCGGTTCTTCTTTCTAGTGTATCGAATAGACGGCCTTCCTGCTTCCCACGGATAGATCGACGCGGTAAACCTCGACAGCCTGCCCGCGCTTCTTTTCGAATCCGCGTTTCTCCTCTGCGTTGTACAACTTAGAGCGGCCGCTTTCCGTGTGTGTGGGTTAGCCGGGCTTTCGGGGTTTAGGGGCTTTATCTTGGACAGAGTGAACTTGGAGCCCCTATCAGGAACAATGTGGGCGGGGGCAGCAAAGCTGTGATGATCTGGCAGGCCAAAACGCTGTAGACTGCCATCACGGCGCATGAGAACGGGAAATGGTTAGAAGTGCACAAAGAATCAAGCTGTTCAACGGCCGGGACTACTCCTGGATGCAGTTCAACCGCCGTGTCCTCGAGGAGGCCGAAGACCCGGCTAACCCGCTTTTGGAGCGCGTCAAATTCCTGGCTATTACCGGCTCCAACCTCGACGAATACGTGGAGATCCGTCAAGCCGGCCTCATGCAGCGCATCGAGGATGGCTATCGCGAGCCCGGCTACGACGGCCTGCGCCCCGAAGAGTCCCTTGCCGTTCTCACTGCCGAGATTCACGGCTTTGTGGCTGCTCAGTACCGCTGCTGGAACGAGCTGCTGCTTCCCGAGCTGCGCAAGCAGGGCATTCGCCTGCTCGACTGGCGCGAGCTCGGCGACGATGCCTATGACTTCGCCCGCGGTTATTTCCAGCGCGAGGTCGATCCTCTGCTCACTCCCATCTCCATTGATCCAGCCCATCCCTTTCCGCGCGTGCTGAACAAGGCTCTCTGCCTGGCTCTGCTGCTCCGCGCCAAGCGCCGCAGCTCCGGCCCGCGCGTGTTGGGCGTCGTCACGGTGCCGCGGGCGCTGCCGCGCTTTGTCCGCCTGCCGTCCAACCATGGCCACTATGACTACCTGCTGCTCCAGGACCTGATCGAGCAGCACCTTGCTGGTATGTACCGCGGCTACCAGGTGCTCGCCGCTGCGTCTTTTCGCGTGACCCGCAACTCCAACCTCTACTTCGAGGAGGAAGAAGCGCGTTCCCTACTCGAAACCATCCGTGTGGAGCTGCACAACCGCCGTAAGGGCGACGCCGTGCGCCTCGAGATCGAAGCCGATGCCGATCCTGAAATCGTCGAGCGCCTGCGCGTCAACTTCGAGGTGGAAGAGGACCAGGTCTTCCGCGGCCAGGGCCCCGTGAATCTCTCGCGCCTTATGTTTTTCTACGGCGATGTGCAACGGCCGGACCTGAAGTTCCAGCCCTTCGCGCCCAAGCCGCTATTGTTGAGCCGCAAGTCCACCGGCATCTTCGACGAGCTGCGGCATCGCGATATCCTTCTCCACCATCCTTACGACTCTTACGACCCCGTGGTCGATTTTATCCAGCAGGGCGCGCAGGACCCGGCCGTCGTGACCATGAAGCAGACGCTTTACCGCACCAGCCACGACTCGCCTGTCTTCCAGGCGCTGACTGAGGCCGGCGCCAGCAAAGAAGCCACGGTGGTCGTCGAGCTGATGGCCCGCTTTGACGAGGCCTCGAACATCCGCTGGGCGCGCAGCATGGAAGATGCCGGCGTGCAGGTCTTTCACGGCGTCGTCGGCCTCAAGACCCACTGCAAATTGGCCATGCTCGTCCGCCACGACGAGGATGGCGCGATTCGCCGCTACTGCCATCTCGGCACCGGAAACTACAACCCCGATACCGCGCGCTTCTACACCGACCTGAGCCTGCTCACCAGCGACCCGCAGATCGCCGAACGCGTGCACATGGTCTTCAACTATCTCACTGCGCACGCCGAAATCGACGACTACAGCCCGCTGTTCGTCGCCCCGCTCACCATGGCCGAGAGCTTTCTGCGCCTTATCCGCCGCGAGCAGGAGCATGCCCAGGCCGGCCGCCCGGCTCACATCGTCGCCAAAATGAACTCACTGCTCGAGCCCTCCATCATCCAGGCGCTTTACCAGGCCTCCCAAGCCGGCGTCGAGATTGACCTCATCATCCGCGGGCTGTGCATCCTACGGCCCGGCGTCAAGGGCCTGTCGGAACGGATCCGCGTGCGTTCCATCGTCGGCCGCTTCCTCGAGCACTCGCGCATCTTTCACTTCGCCAACGGCGGAAATGACGAAATCTACCTCGGTTCGGCGGATTGGATGCCGCGCAACCTCTTCGAACGCTGCGAGGTCATTTTCCCCGTTCGCGATTCGGCGGCGCTGGCCCGCATCCACGATGAAATTCTGCCCGCGTATATGGCCGACACCGTGAAGGCGCGCATCCAGCAGCCCGACGGAAGCTATCTGCGCGCCGGCAAGCCGATGAAAGACGCGCCGCCGTTTTCCAGCCAGGACTTTTTGATGCGCCTGGCCGAAGGGAAAACCGATCTGGGCGCGATTCCCGCTCCCTACGCCAAGCGCTCGGCCAAGCCCGCGCAAACAACTGCCAACGCAGCCGACTGAGGCCCGGGAATACGTGTTGATTTGAACCGGCAATGGGTGGCGAAGAGCCTGCCAGCCCATTTGGACTTCTCGAATAGGTTTTTCGCGGTGGTGATTACGGCGCCGTCTCCGTGGGAGTGACGTCGATTCCACTTTGCGTGAATTGAAAGTGCAGGAGCCATGCGCTTGGGACGGCCCGGCCTTCAGACTGCGCAGGCTTGAACTTCCACTGCCGTGCTGCATCGAGAGCCTTGTTTGCGAAATACTTGCTCGGCCCCGCCGATTCGAATGCAGCGCCGGTCACATTGCCGTTCTCGTCAACTGCCAGCCGAATCGTCACGTTGATCTTGCCAACGATCGTCATCATTGCGCTCGCTGGCACATCGGGTTGAACTTCGCGCGCTGCTGTACTCTTCCTCGCCGCGCCGCTGGATGCAGGGTTCTCCACGGCCCGCCTTTGAGGCGGAGCCGGAGCTGCTGCCGCGGTTGGGTTGGGCGCCGGAGCCGGAACCGGACTTGCGACCGGCAGATTTTGTTCTTCCGTGGCAGGCGATGGCGGCTGCACCCGACGGGAAAGAACATTCCAGATTCCGATTCCGGCAAGCAAAATAGCCAGTGCGCCAAGCAGCACGGCCAACCGGCCCTTTGCGTGCGCTGCTTTGCCGGCTTTCCCAGCGGGGCACTGAAGAGCCGCGCGCAGCTCCAGACGAGTTCTGATCTCCTCCATCGTGCATCGGCGGGCAGGGTCCGTGCGGAGACACTCACGCGCCACTGCGGCGAAGGGCTGAGGTACTGTTTCCGGAACTACCGGTTCCGTGTTTGCCGTGCCGTCCCAATCCGGCGGGCGCTGGGTCAGGACTTCCACCAGCGTAGCTCCTATCGACCACACATCCGCAGCCGGCCCGTGCGCGGCTTCCGGTGCGTCGTACACCGTTCGTTCCGGTAAGGGTCTGCCGATCGCGCCTGGCAACGAAAGGCCGTCCGTGGAAAGCTTCAAATGGTCGCCGGAGGCCATGATATTCGACGGCTTCAGTCGGCTATGGACAAGACCTTTGCTATGCAAATAGGAGAGCGCGTCCATAGCTGGGCCGAGCATTTCGCGCGCCTCGGGCAAGGATAGCGGCCGCTCCTTAAGAATCTCCGCAAGAACCTCGTCGGCAAACTCCGTCACTACGTAAAGCAGCGGCACGGAGTCTATCTCACAACGCCCGTGAGCATGCACCTGCGCGAGGTTGGGATGGGAAAGAGCCAATGCCGCGTCCCAAGCGGTTATGCGGGTACTGGCGTCTTCAGCGTCAGCGGGGATGAGCTTGATGACGGCCTTCTGCGGTCCCTCGCTCAGCTCCGTCAGAAAGACAGCGGCCGCCGTGGAGCCGCCGAGCCATCGAAGGAGGGGAAACCTGCCGTCGATGACTCGTCCTACCCAATCGCCGCGAATTTCCGCTGCGTTCATGGTTTTAGCCATTCTATCCGAAGATTGGAACCATTCGAAGAGGCAACACCCTTTCTTACGCAATGAACTCCGCGTCAGTCAGAATATTACAAATCTGTTAAAATCGGAGCGCGAGGAGCTCGGCTGGCCACTGAAACCCCAGCGAATCGATCCCCATGATCCTCTTCCTCATGCGCCATGCCGATGCCGGAACCGTCCGCGAGAACCCCGTCCTCGACGCCAAACGGGGCCTCGTGAAGGATGGCAAGGAGCAGTGCATGTTGATGGCGCGGGTGCTGGGGGCGGTGAAGGCGCCGATCGACGCCATCGTTTCGAGCCCGCTGAAGCGCGCTCGCCAAACCGCGCAGCTTGTCGGCACGGAGCTCGGTTTCGAGGGAACGGTGGAGGTTAGCCCGGCCCTGGGAATGGACGCGAGCTACGCCGATTTCCAGGAGCTGCTGGCGAAGTATGCCGACCGGGAGGGGATCCTGGCCGTGGGGCACAATCCCAATCTCTTTCAGTTTCTCGGCCGCATGATTACGGGCAACGGAGGCGCGGCGATCCGCATGCGCAAGGGGTCCATTGCCCGGGTAGACATGGAGCGTCATCCGCCACGGCTGCAGTGGCTGCTCGATCCGCGCACGGCGCGGGCCATCTACGCCAGCGTAACGAAGAGCTCGCGGCCCAAGACCTCGCGGAAGTAAGCAGCTTCTTTGCGCAGCGACCACAGCTCCAGCTCCGCCCCAGTGCGCCCCGCACGCAACTCCAGATAGACCCGCTTGGGATAGATTCTTGTCCCGACACGAAGGACGTCGGAGGCGCGGTCCTGGTTCAATGCCACCGCCAAACGCAGCAAGACCACGGCGCGGTGCACGTTCTTGTGCTCCTCGGCGGGGATGTTGCGCAGGGCGCGATCGCCGGGCTGGGGGCGGCTCTTGCCCAGGTAGCGGGCGATGGCCGAAACCAGCGTGCGCTGCAACTGCGTGTAGCCGTAAATCTCAGAGCTGGAGACGATGTACTGCGTGTGCCGGTGATGGCCCTGGTGGTTGATGAACTTGCCGGTTTCGGAGAGGACGGCGGCGGCGGCCAGCCAGTTCTCATACTCGGGCCCGAGCTGGTGCACGGGCTTGAGCTCGCGGAAGAGCTGCACCACATGGGTGCGCACTGGTTCGGCATGGCGGGGATCGACGCCATAACGCCGCGCCGTGGCCAGCACGCTCTCCCAGCGCTCGTGCTCGAATTCGCGGTGCGCCTTGGCGCGGGCATCCTGCTCGGCCAGCATCTGGGCCAGAATGCCGTCGCGCAGGCCGAGCGGGGAATAGCGGAAGCCGCGGAGCGCGAAGGCCTCAAGGATTTCGGCATAGACCTGAGCGCCGGCCACAATGATCTCGGCGCGGCGCGGGCCGATGCCGGGCACGGCCTCGCGCTCGGGGAGCGGCATTTTGGCGAGCCTGGCGGCCAGTTTGCGCACGGCGCGCGCCGGCACCATTCCGGCAAGAATGGCGGCGCGATCTTCGGCGCGGTCGCCCGCGGAGGCTGATTTGGCAGTTATCTTAGCGGCTTTCCTGGCGCCGGGTTTGCCGTTTTTTGCTCCTAAAGCGCAGGCTGCGGAGAGCGCGGCAGCTGTGCCCGACGTGGCAATGACCAGCGGGGCGAGGCCGGGCTGAATTCTGCGATGGGCGCGGCGCAATTCGCGCGCAATCAACCGCCTCATGCGCGCCAGCCCGTCGGGCGGAGGAGGGTCTTCGGCGAGGAACTGCTCGGTCAGGCGCACCGCGCCCAGCGGCAGGCTCACCGTCTCCCGGATGTGCTTGTGCTCGGAGAGCGTGATCTCGCAGCTTCCGCCGCCCAGGTCGAGCAGGAGCACGCGGCCGCCTGTTCCCGGCTCGGCGCCGGTAACGCCCAGGTGAATCAGACGGCCTTCTTCCAGGCCGGAGATGATCTCCATGTTCCAGCCGGTTTCGGCCTTGATCCACGCCTGAAAGACCGAGGCGTTGCGCGCGTCGCGCATGGCCGCGGTGGCCACCACGCGAATGCGGTCGACGCCGCGGGCCTGCACGGCGCGCTGAAAGCGCTTGAGCGCGCGCAGAGTGGCCGCCATGGCCTCAGGAGAGATGAGGCCGGTGTCGAAGACGCTGCCGCCCAGGCGCGTCACCTCGCGGTCCTCGGCAAGAGTTTTGAGCTGGTGCGCCTGCACCCTGGCGATCTTCAACCTGCAGGAGTTGGAACCGATGTCGATGGCGGCGAAGGTGGGCATGATTTTTTTTGGGTGCGCTCCGTGAAGAAAGAATCGACCCATCGCCAAGATACACGACGGGGAGAATGGGAAGATGCGCGGGGTTCCACAGGGCGCAGAACCGGCGACCTGGAGGTGCAGGAAATCGATGCGTGCGGCGAAGTGAAAAATCGTCGCATCGCGAGCTCGCGGAAAACTCCACCTGCAGGTGGAGTAATTGGCGGAAAATATGACCTGCAGGTCGATGAAATTGGTGGATTTCGTCGAAATGATTGTTGCGGAACGGTGTCTTTCTGCGGCGGATGGAGGTTTTGCGGGGATGTGCGCAGGTTGAGGATGAGTTAAGGCCGGTTAGGGTCTCTGCTATCCCGGGTCACAAAGAATAGACCTGAGTATCCGGCCAGGTTACTTGCGCTCGAGAACGATCAGGTCGACTGTATCGGTCGGCATCCTATGGGACAATTTCAAACTGGCCCCGCTCAAGGACTTTTCCTCCACCAGTTCCAGATTCCGGGTCTTGCTGATCCGGTAACGCTTCAGACTAAACGCCCCTTTTCCCCAGGGCAGGTTGTTGATCGCCAGGTTGTAGCCGGCGTTATCGTGATCAACAATGCCCGTCCGAAGCGGAAGGGACTTTCCCTCCTCGGCGGGCTTTTGGCTTGCGGAAATTGCATAGTTGTCGATGAAGACCTGAACCTTCCTGCCATCCGCGGAGCGGCCCGCAAGCGCAGCGAAGCCGAACGTATCTGTGCCCTCGACCGCAAGACGCTGCTGCGTATCTAGCATCTTTCCCATGGCCTCGAACGTATAAGCAGGCTTGTAGTACTGCCCTTGCAGGTCGAACAGTCCCGCCCACGCCGCGTCGCCGCGATAAAAATGCGCTTGATCGAGGGGAGCGTCCTGAAGGTAACAGAGAACCGCACCGATGAAAGCGGCATTGTGCATGCTTTTGAGCTCAGTCTTTTCCTTTTCGGAGAAACAGTCGTCATTCAGATTCCATTCCGAGAGGATGCTCTCCGCTTTGGGAAAACCGTGCGCATCGAGGACGCCGCGTATCTCCCTAGCCAGCCGAACGGCGGCATACGGGTCGGCGCTCTGGTCGGCGTAGCGGTGCCAGGAGTAAAAATCCAGCGGCACCTTGTGCGCGGCGCAGTAATCGAGAAAGCCCTCGCGGTAAGCGCCGCCGTGAGAGGAATCTGCAAGGCCGTCGCCGCCCACCTTAAGCGTGGGATCGACGGACTTCAAGGCCAATGCGGTCTTTGCGTACAGAGAGTAGAACTGCTCCGGCGTGCCGGTCCAGAAATTACCCCCGTCCCCCGGCTCATTCCAGAACTCCCAGTAGCGGATGTGGTAGTGGAAGCCGTTATCCCATCCCTGGTTGTAATGCATGGCGATATGTTTGACCACGTTGGCATACTTATCGAAATCGGCTGGCGGATTCGTGTTGGCGCCCCAACTGCGTCCGATGCGGTAATAGACCTCCGCGCCGCTGGCTTGCACGGCGGCGAGCACCTTGTCGGTCGGACCAAAATTGTAGCTCTCGGGCTTATCGGGGTCGGCGCTCATGTCGGGGAAGATGATGCTCGCATTGCCCGCCTTCACCACCCCGGCGCGCTGCGCGGGATCGGGAATCAACTCGGCCAGGTTTTTGTTTGTGAACTCGTACTTCGAATCGATCTCCGCGGGACCCATCAAATCGTGAGTGCGAACCTGGTTGATATGCAGATCTCTGTATTGCCGTACGAGACTGGGAAGTCCAGCCATTACCGGCTCGGGCGCGCCGTTCACGCCTTGAAGTGAATGGATATTTCCGGCGATTTTACCTGCGTCCACTTGCAGAGCGCGGAAACCGCTAGTTACCGGCCCCTGGGCCAATGCGGCGGAACATGAGAGCAGAAGAAAGATAGAACGACGGGCAATACTCTTCATCTATAAGACTCCTTCGCGAAGCGGGCGGCGCGGAATCCATCGCTAACGGCCAATTTTACTTCACAATACTGATAGGTTCATGATCGAAACTTTAGAAAAAATGGCTTGAACAATATGAAATAATCCGCACTCTTTATGCATGAGAGATGCCGGGATACGGGATCATCGAGGGCAAATATCGAGCGCTCGTAGGTCGGCGGTCGGGACCCGACACGCCGTTACTTGCAGCGTGTTTCAAAAATGGCGACGTAGATTTCCGTTGTCGTCCTTCAGGGGCTAAAGCCCGCGTATTCTCCTGCCTTTTTCGGCCCGGCTCAAGTCACCCCAGCGACGAATACCTGTCGCTGGGGACCCCGTAAGCCGTGCCCTTGTTACAAAACCATTTTTGAAACACGCTGTAGTAGCGCGCTTGCCAGAAGGCTCGGGCTGGCGCAGCGCCAGCCGTCGTGCTACCGATTGCTTCAATGCCTGCAAGGCTGTGGCCAGGGACGCAGTTACCGGCTCGCCGATCAGCAGATGAACGTGCTCCGGCATCACAACGTAGCCGAGGACACCGAAACCGTAGGCGCGGCGGGTCTGCTCCAGAGAATTCTCGAATACGATCGAGGCACTCTGCGGCGCGAGTTTCGCCTGCCGCCGGTAGCAACTGAAGGTGATGAAATGGAGTTGCCGGCTCTGCTGGAATCGGCGCAATCCGGAAGGCATGCGATCAGTCTAAGATCCCCTCTGGGATTCTGTCCGAGGCTGTGCGGCGATGGGATCTCCCGCCCTAGCAAGCTAGGACGGGGCACCCGAAGGTTTGCGGTGAGTTTGCTACCCTGAGAACCGGGCCACCGCCCGATATCACTTGCCCTTCAGCCCGTCGCGCCAGGCCATTACTTCGAGTTCGGCCCGGACGGCGTCCGCAACGGGGACTACGGGACGCGCCTGGAATTCAAACGCGGGGAGCATGGAGCAAAACTTGTGAACCGTGAGCGGATCGTCGCAGTCCACCAACAGATATCCGCCCCAATCGCCGACACGAATTACAAAGAACTCGATCTTGAAATTCGCTGTGGCCTTCCACTGACCAAACACTTCAAGGATTCGCGTCTGGGCATTTTCGTACTCCATAGGGGAACCTTGCGGGCGTTCGTTCCAACTGATTACATACTTCATCCCGTCTCCTTGTATTGCAAATGGTGTGACCGATCGCGGAGCGCGGTTTCTCGCGCAGCGGCGATCGGTGTTCGTCAATATTCAGTTTGCTGCGGGCCTGAATTTGCAATCGAGACCAGCAATGCGATGGTTATTCGGTTTCGGCGTGGGACCCGGCCGGGGACAGCATGATGCACTCCGGGTAGGAGCCAACCATAGCAAAGATGTGCTTGCTTACGCCACTATTTTGATTGGTTGCGGGGTCATGGGGAGTTTTCGGGGTTTGGGTCCGCGTTCTGAGTGGAGGTTTGGGAGGGTGGGCCTGGAGCGGGGATCTGGCGCCAGCGGAGCTGTGATGGCGCAGCCCTGGGAGGACGTTTCTTCGCGTGGGCCGGCCGCTCGCGTTCCCGGTGACCACAGGGGCTGAAGCCCCACGCTCCCTCCGGCGGGCGAGGACGTTTTCTTTCGCCCGCTGAAGCGGGCTTGCTGCGCGGGATTCGGCATCCTGTCCCCAGGCTCACGCCTGGGGCTACCGTCTTTGCGCCCGTACCCAGAGGGTGCCCAGCGGGCTGTTTTCCCCGCTATAGCGGAGCCAGGACGGGGCACCCGGCACCCGGCACAGGCCGGGGGACGCATAACTGTGGACCCCCGTCGTAGGTGAATCCCAGGTCCGAAAATCCGGGCCTGGGGCACCCCGTATCGTGGTGAGTTTGCTTTCCTGGGGGGTGGGCCGCCCGCGGAGTCAGCGAGTAGCAAGTTGGCAAGTTAGCGAGTCAGCGAGTCAGCCCCCGCCCAAGCGGAGCTTGGATGGGGCTCCCCCTGCCGTGGTGAGCTTGCTTCGACGGGAGGTACGTCCCCCGCGGAGTCAGCGAGTAGCAAGTTGGCAAGTTAGCAAGTTAGCGAGTCAGCCCCCCGCCCAAGCGGAGCTTGGATGGGGCACCCCCTGCCGTGGTGAGTTTGCTTTCCTGAGAAGCGGGCCACAGGTGAGGTGAAAGCGGGAGAAGCGACGATTCGCTTCTCCCGCTCTCGTTCACGTCTAGTCTAGTGGGAGGCGGTAAACGTCAGGCTGTTCACCGTAAATGTCTTGCTTAACGAGCCCGTGCCGGTAATTTCCCAGCCATAGGTGGTCTGTGTGAAAGTGGAACCCGCCGGCAGGCACGCCGTACCAGGACCGCTCGAGCTATAGCACGCGGTGGAGTTCTCCAGCCACTTGAGCATGGCGTAGATGTCCACGCCCCCGGAGCTGATGCCAAAATTCTTGCTGTCGCTAGGATCCGTGAGCTGCCAGACGAGCTCTACGGTGCCCGGGTAGTTGGCGCTTTGACACAGGTTCCAGGTATTTACCGGGATGCCGTTCGTCCCGCCGAAGCTGACACTGGAGGCTACGGTGTGGAGGAAGTAGTCAGTGCACCGCGAATCGTTGATTAGCTGTGTCTGGAACATTACCTCGTTGGCCCAATTGTTCATCCAGTTGTCGTAGCCGGCATCCGTGACGGTGGTTGACGCCGTGTCCGGGGTCGTCGAGAACGACGAGTACATGTAGCTGTAGCTGTCCAGCGTCGGATTCTGACTGCCGCTGCAGCAATACTGAATCGTCATGCTGGGGTAAGTATGAACAGCTCCCGAAGGGTCCGCTGGGAAGTTGGCTACCGCATACCAGCTCCCGGGGTTGGTCGTGTACAGCGTCTGGCTCCACGATGAAGGGGGGCTCCATACGTCGTTTTGCGTCTGGCTTTGGTAAGTCAAGCTGATCGACGTGTCGCTATACGGGCCGCACGTGCCGGTTGCGGTGGTTATGGTGCACACCGATCCCGACGACACGGTAAACGTGACAGTATAGGGCTGCGGCGAGTTGGTCGCTCCCGTGCTGGAGACGTTCACCGTGGCGGTGTAGGTTCCGGCCGCAAGGCTCCCGGTAGTCGGCTGGGTGACCAGCGTAAAGGGGGCTTGGCTGCCCTGAACCTGCACACTGAGCCAGCCGGTTCCGCTGTGGTAGACGATCGCGGTGGTCGGAGTGGCCAGCGTGCCGCCGCCGGAGTTGCTCACGGTGACATTCTGCGAGGATGGATTCCCGCCGCCCACCGTTGCGCTAAAGCTGAGGCTGGTGGGAGAAAGCGAAATGGTCGGCGACGATACCGGATTCACGGTAAACGCGACGGTATAGCTCTGCGGCGTGTTGGTCGCTCCCGTGCAGGAGACTTGCACCGTGGCGTTGTAGGTTCCGGCGGCAAGGCTCCCGGTAGTCGGCTGCGTGGAGCAGGTATAGGGGGCCGAGCTGCCCGTGCAGTTCACACTGAGCCATCCGCTTCCCTGGCTGTAGTTGATCTGGGTTGTCGGAGACGCCAGCGTGCCGCCGCCGGAGTTGCTGACGGTGACGTTCTTCGCGGACGGGTTCCCTCCGCCCTGCGTGGCGCTGAAGCTCAGGCTGGTGGGAGAAAGCGAAATGGTCGGGCTGCCGCTCGAAGCATTGTTGATCAACGAGTAGGAGCTGAGCGTGAAGGTCTTGGTTGTCGCACTGGTAGTGTCGATGATGAAGCCGTACGAGACCTCGGTCATCGTGCTGCTGCCCGGCAGGTACCCGTTGGTCTCCAGGTACTTGATCATGGCGATGAGGTCCACGCTCCCGCTGGATTCGCCGTAAGTATTGGTACCGCCTTTGGGGAGCTGCCAGTAATAGAGCCCGTTGTGGCACAGGTCCCAAGACGCTACCGGGACGCCGTACGATCCGCCAAATTGGATGCCGGTTCTTACCGGGGTGGTGTTGCCGCACTGCGGTGTGTTCACCATGTCGTGCTGGATCTGTATCTCGTTGCCCCAACTGTTCAGATAGATGTCGAAGCCCACCTGTTCCTCGGTGCTGGACGAGTGGTCCGAGGTCTCGTTGAAGGTCCCGACGATGTTCGTGAAGCTGCTCACTGCCTCGCTGTTGAAGAGCTGGTAGGTGTAGGGGTAAGACACCCGGCTCGTGCTGGCCGCTATGTTGGCCGACACGTACCAGCTCGAGGGGGTGGTCTCGGTCAGCGTCTGGCTCCAGGTGACGCCGCCCCATACGTCCTGCTCGACGTAGGTGTTATTCCCATTGCTTTCGGTGATCGACGAGTCGCTGTACGGACCGCAGGTGCCACTCGAGGTGGATGTGGTGCATGTGCTATGAGCGAGCGAGCTCCACGCAAGAATCGTCAACGTGACGAGTAGCGAAAAGATACGGGTGATTCTCATTTGCGAATTCTCCTTGTTCCGGTTCGAACTTTCTTGTTTTCTTGCATTCCGTATTCCTGTTTGCATCAACAGGGCCACCGGGCTGCACAGCCGGAGGGCGGGTGATAC
>PMYF01000712.1 GCA_003171295.1 Acidobacteriota bacterium
AATGGGACGTTCACCAATGTATCGGAGAAGGCCGGCATCCTGAAGCCCGGGCCGCGTTATTCGATTACCGCCGTCTCCTACGATTTCGACAACGACGGCTGGCCCGACATCTACGTGGCGGTTGATTCCGAGCCCAGCATCTTTTTTCATAACAAACACGATGGGACGTTCGAAGACATCGCTGTCATGGCGGGAAACGCTTACAACGAGGACGGGCAGGAACAGGCCGGGATGGGCGTGGGTGTGGCTGACTATGACTGCGACGGTTGGCTCGATATCTTTAAGACCAATTTCTCCGACGACACCCCTGACCTCTATCACAACAACGGTGACGGCACTTTCACGGACGTAACCTTTGTAGCGGGCTTGGGCGTGAACACGCAATACGTGAACTGGGGCGCCGGGTTCATGGATTACGACAACGACGGGTGGCCGGACATCTTTCACGTCACTGGCCACGTCTACCCGGAGATCGAGGAATATCACCTCGACACTCAGTTCACCTCACCGCGCCTCGTCTATCACAATCTCGGGAACGGAAAATTCAAAGATGTCTCCAAGGATCTGGGGCCGGGAGTGACGGCGCGCTTCGCGAGTCGTGGCTGCGCCTTTGCCGACTTTGACAACGACGGCGACCTGGACGTGGTGATCCTGAACATGAACGATTATCCGTCGCTATTGCGCAACGACGGCGGCAACAAGAACAATTGGATCAACCTCAAACTGCTTGGCACCAAGTGCAACCGCACGGCCATCGGGGCGCGGGTGCGCGTCGTGACCGGGAAACACGCCCAAATCGACGAGGTCCACACCGGGACGAGCGTAATGTCGCAAAGCGACTTGCGGCTGCATTTTGGCCTGGGACAAGCCAAACAGGTGGACGCGATCGAAGTAAAGTGGCCCACCACCCAGAAGGTCGAGAGATTCACCAACGTCGACGCCAACCAGTTCCTCACCATCAAAGAGGGTGAGGGCATCATCAAAAAGGTAAAACCCGCTCCCCCGGCGAAGGCCGCCAAAACCAATCTTTGAGGATGCTGACGCGCGGCCGAGCCTTTCATTCCGGCAGGAAATAGACCACCAAGAAGCTTAGCAGCAGGGCGACAAGAATCTTGAGGTGCGTGGCCATAAGCAGGTGGCCCCCAAAGAGCAGGCCGGCCAGCAGGAGAGCGGCGAATAGGGAGATGGCCAGGATGAAAGCTGCCGCCAGGGCGCGACCGTCCGCGTTCTTGAGCCCGCGGAACTTGCGGAAGGCCCACCAGAAAACCACCACCGCGCTTCCCTCCCACACCATCAAGCATGCCAGCAGCACGCCGCTCGCTTTCGCGGGAACTCCGTAAATCGCGGCGGCGGGAGAAATCAGCGTGAAGTCTCCCCTGGCCAACTTCCAGCCTTTGTCGATTGCACCCAGCGCCTCGAGCCCGCCGAGGAGGGTCGTGACGAAAACAATGGTGAACCAGAGCGA
Source organism: Acidobacteriota bacterium (assembly GCA_003171295.1). Taxonomy (GTDB): domain Bacteria; phylum Acidobacteriota; class Terriglobia; order UBA7540; family UBA7540; genus Bog-366. The sequence continues at coordinate 1,466 of PMYF01000712.1, forward strand.
CCAGTAAAGCAGCAGGCCACGCTTGATGGCCACCAGGGTCGTGGTCTTCATCGAGATTGGGACACCCTCATCCATGGGCCGGCCCGGCGCCATGACAGGAATATGTCGACCTGCAAGCTGGCGCTACTTGGGCGGCGCAACCGCGGGCAGCAGCCCGAGGGACTCCGCCGGCGGAAGAGGCTTGCCCTGATCGAGATCGTTCCGGAGCGTGTCAAATCGCGCGATCATCTCCTGCCACAGGGCACTTTGCCGGTCGTAAAGCTGCAGCATGTTGGGCAACCAGGTCTCATAGTTCTCGCTAAGCCAGAGTTGCTTGTAAAGCTCGCGCAGCCGCGTGGTGTACTCGCGCAGATCTTCCAAGCGGCCGCCGTCAGGGCTCTGGATGCTCCAGAATTGGGCCATCGCGAGGTCGCGCTTGTCTTTCTGGTGCTGTAGCGCTGTGGCGTAGAAACCCGCGATCTCCTGCATGTAGAGGTAGCGCATCCCGAGCGCATCCAGTTTCAGCGCCGCAAAGCGCAGATTGGCAAGGGTGTCGCGATGGCGCTTGGCGCGGTCAGCGCTGGCGGTGAGGACGTTGTAGGCCTCCTCCGCCGTGCGCCGCACTTGCAAGGCCACGGGGAGGGCTTTCTGAATGTCGGCTTGGCCGCGGGGCGTGAAGGGGTTGTGCCAGAACAGGCCGTCATCGGTGCCCCCGTAATTCTCATCGTAGAGCTTGCCCGCGCCATTCTGGCGCATCGTCTCGTTGATGTGGCCCAACTGCTTGAGGGCCTCCACAAAGCGGTGGTCGGTATTGCGGTAGAACGCCCAATCGAACTTGCTGTCGAAATCCTCCACGGCCGTGGGGCCGGCTTCCCAGGCCACGGCGGCTCCATATACGATGCTCCACCAGCCCTGGCCGTAAAGGGTTTCGCCGTCGTCATTCCACACGGTGTTATTCATGCCCAGGGCTCCGGCCTTTTTGCCTTCATTCACAAACCTGCCAATATTCACGGCGGCCTGTTCGTAATCAGGCATCATCACGCTGGTATTGCCCACCCAGGGGCAGATGATGAGCTTCATGCCATTGGCGACGAAGGGCTTCAGCCACGGATCGTAGTTGGGATGGGACCCGTACTCCCAGGTGGCCACAATCATATCTTTGGGCAACTGTTTGAGCAGCTCGGGATGTTGCAAAGCAATATCACCCCAGAAGATCACCTGCTTATTGTGCGCCCGGACGATGTCGTGGACGCGGAGCAGGTTGGCAATGTAAAGCTGGCCGGGAGCCCCTTTTTGAGCCAACGGCGCGCTCTTCCCCTGCCCGAGTTCGGCCGTCTCGTCGCAGCCCACGTTGTAGAGCGGCGACGTGAACACGGGGGCCATCTGCGCATACAGGTTTTCAAGGAAGGCGTAGCTTCCGGGCTCGGCGGGCGAAAGCAGATCGCTGTGCGGGTGCTCCGCCAGGGGCGCGAAGAGTTCGAAGCGCAGAAGCTTGTGGACGTGCCCGCAGGAGTTGTGGGCCGGGACGATTTCCACATGGTAGCGCGCGGCATAAGCCACCAGGTCCGCCCAATCCTCCCGCGTCGGCAAGTCGGTGAGTGCCCCCATGATCGGCTGCCCATTGAAGGGGAAAGAATCCTCCATGTAGAAGTAAAGCTGGTTCAGCTTGAACTCGGAAATCGTGCGGACGATGCGCTTCAGGTAGTCCGGCGTGGGCACCGGCCCGCGAGCCATATCCACCTGGGTTCCCCGATAGATCAGAGCCGGCCAGTCACGCACGCGGGCTCCCAGGATGACGGCGTCGGAGCCCTCGCCGGTCACAAGCTGGCGAAGGGTTTGGACCCCGTAGTAGAGCCCATCGCTGTCTTGGCCGGCGACCAGGACTTGCTCGGGAGCGACATCCAGCGCGTAGCCTTGTTCCCCGATGCCGCCGGTCGAGATGCCGCGCTCGCCCAACAGCTTGACCATCGTCCCCTGGGTGAGGCTGCCCAGGAGAATCGCGGGGCCGCTCGGCAGTTGTGCAGGCGAGGAAATGGGAAACTTGCGCTGGGTGACCTGTTCGAGTTCGTCTTGTAAGCTTTCCGCCGCAGAACGGTCGCGCTCGGCGAAACCGGGGAGCAGCACAATCTGCATGTCACCGGTCACGCGGAAGCTCGCGGCCTTTGCCTGCACCTCCCGGGGCTGTGGAATCAATAGGAGCCGTTGTGCAAACACCCCCGAGGGCATGCACAACAGGAGGAGGAAAAAGCCTCCGAACCCGGTGAAGCGGAGTGTGCTGTGGCCCGTCTCTAAATCCAGAAGTCTTCTCATGATTTTCCCTTCTGCCCATGAAGATGTCGCCCACGCCGGAAGCAGGCCGCAGGCGCCTGAGTCGAAAGAAAATGCCTAGACAATCCCAGGATGTCTCTTCTCAGGTCGGCGCTGAGTCTATCGGCAGGGTCCGACCTTGTCAACCCAACTCGCCCGGCCGATGCTGGTGTCATTTGGAATGGGATACCTTTCGAAACAGTGGTCATTCCCGCGCAAGCGGGAATCCAGTTCGTCGGCGGCGCATTTCCCAGGGCTCGCGGACTAGATTCCCGCTTGCGCGGGAATGACTGCGCCTGGGAGCGCCCGTGTTTCGCAAATGGCACCAGTACCCGCTCCCAGTATTCCATTGTCGAGATTGCTTCGTAGGAATAGAGTAAATAGTGAAGGCTGGTTTTGAGGAGTTGGATACCCGGCGGCGATGTGGAAGTTGCAGCCGGGTTCAGCGAGCCGTCTTGAGAGGAGCCCGTTCCCAGGCGAACGCCCGATTGGAAAACGGGTTATCGCTCTGGCACAGAGCGAGTCAGGCGCCGGATCCCGCATGTCTATCCCACGGCTTCGATGGCTTATAGGAGCACTTGTTCTAGGAACAATCCTCCTCCTGGGAGGCGGGAGCATTGCGCGCGCCTGGCCCTCCACCCAGGCGCTCGAAGGCGAGGTTCTGGACGAGAAGAACCTTCCCATCCCGGAAGCCTTGTGCACGCTGACGGGCCGGCTTCTGCCCGAAGAAGGTCTGACCTCCTCACCGGATCACAAAGGGCAATTCCAGTTTCCGGGCCTGCAGCCCGGCGAATACGTCCTGGTCTGCGCCGCCCCAGGCCACGAACCCCTGCAACGCACCCAGCAGGTGACGGACGTTCCCCCGCCCTTCCTCCAAATCATTTTGCCGCCGGAATTGGTAATTCACCAGAGCGTGGAAGTTCGCGAGAAGGCGGACACCATTACGCCGGAGCAAACGGCGCCCTCCGGCAAGCTGAGTGCGGCGCAACTTACCAGCCTGCCGCTCGTCGAGCAGAAGTTCAAGGCCGCGCTGCCCTACATTCCGGGCGTCGTCCGGACGCCGGACGGCAAAATCAATATCAAGGGTGTGCCTGAAACTCAAGGCCTGCTGCTGGTGAACTCCGCGGAGACCGCTGACCCCGTTACGGGCAGTTTCTCAATTGACGTGCCCATGGTCGCCATCGATTCCCTCCAGGTTTACAAGGACGCTTACAACGCCCAATACGGAGGGTTCACCGGGGGACTCACCACGATCCATACGCGGCCGCCTTCCGATCACTGGCAGTTTGAGGTGCAGAATATCACCCCGAATCCCCGCATCAAGAGTGGCACGCTGGTGGGAATCGCCGACTACAACCCCCGCCTGTACGTCACCGGCCCACTGCTCCCCAACCGCTTGAACTTCTCGGAGGCCCTGGCTTACGACATGGATAAGCAGCCGGTACGGGGATTGGCCTGGCCGAACAACGAGATCAAGGTGCACGACTTCAATTCCTATAGCGATCTCCAATACGTTATTTCCCCGCGCCATCTGTTGACCGGCACCGTGAACGTCTTTCCCCTGCGCCGCCAGTTCGCCAATATCAACTCTCTGGTTCCGCAATCGGCCTCCTCCGATTACGGCCAGACCGGTCTCTCCGTGAACGTCACTGACCAGTACGTGACCACGGCCGGTGGCATCTTCACCACGCTCTTTCAGGGTGTGGAGTTCAACAGCAACGGCCACGGGCAAGGACCGCTCAATATGCTGGTCACACCCAACGGCTGGGGCGGGAACTTCTTTAACACTTACCAGCGTGACAGCGAACA
>PMYF01000356.1:0-1709 GCA_003171295.1 Acidobacteriota bacterium
GTTCAAAACACGCATTACCTGATGGGGTCGGTGCTGGGACCGCACCCCTACCCCATGATGGTGCGCGATTTTCAAAGGATCATCGGCCAGGAAGCGCGTCAGCAGATTCTGGAGAAGGTAGGGAGACTGCCGGACCTGCTCTGCGCCTGCGTGGGCGGGGGGAGTAATTCCATCGGCCTGTTCTACGATTTCATTTCCGACGCGAGCGTGAAAATGTTGGGCGTGGAGGCCGGCGGGCGAGGGCCGACCCTGGGCGAGCACGCGGCCCGGTTCGCGGGTGGCAAGCCGGGCGTGCTCCACGGCTCCTACACCTATGTGTTGCAGACGGAAGACGGGCTGATCGCGAGTACCCACTCGGTCTCCGCGGGACTCGACTATCCCGCCGTGGGGCCTGAGCATGCCGCGCTGTTTCGCCAAAGTCGCGTTGAGTACACGCACGTGAGCGACCCGGAAGCCCTGGAAGCAGCGCAATTGCTCTCGCAGGTGGAAGGAATCATCCCGGCGCTTGAATCCGCGCACGCGGTCGCCGAGATTGTTAAGCGCGCGCCGGCGATGCCGCGCGAGCAGATTATCCTGGTGAACCTCTCGGGCCGTGGCGACAAGGATTTGGGAATCTTCCAAGCCTCAGGAATACTCTGACTGCCTTGGGCAAAACCATGGTCCGATCCGTGCGATACGAAGCGCGGTAGTGGAAAGAACCCTGCAGCCGCCCGCCGGCGGCGGACTCGCGCACCCGCCTCAGCGGGTCTCTGACCCCAAGGGAGAGGGTGGTGGGCTTGGGGAGAAGCTGGAACACAAGAGATGCCCAAACTTTCGACCGCTCGCATCACGGCCCGGTTTGATGACTTGCGCGCGAGGCACGCGAAGGGCTTGATCGTCTATCTGACCGCGGGCGATCCCACTTTGGACGCCACCGGAGAGTTATTGGTGGCGCTCGATCGCGCGGGAGTGGATGTGATCGAACTGGGCGTGCCTTTCTCCGACCCGNNTGGCGCCAGGCTGTGCGCGCACCGATGATCCTGTTCAGTTACTACAATCCTATCCTGCAATACGGTCTGGAGAGTTTCGCGGCGACCGCGGCAGAGGCCGGAGTCGACGGCGCGCTGGTGGTAGACTTGAGCCCTGAAGAGGCGGAGAATTACCTTGGGGTGATGCGGCCCCAGAACCTCGATACGGTTTTTCTGGCTTCGCCCACCTCACCCGACCAGCGGCTGGAGCGTGCGGCAAGACTCTCCAGGGGTTTCTTCTATCTGATTTCACGCACCGGGGTGACGGGAGAGCGAAGTGAGATTGCTTCCAGCGTCCGGCCGCTCGTCGAGCACGCACGCCACTTCACCTCCTTGCCGCTGGCGGTGGGATTTGGAATCTCGACGCCGGCGCAGGTCCGCGAAGTCCAGGGGCACGCCGACGCTGCCGTAGTGGGTAGCGCCGTGGTGCACGTCATTGAGACACGCTATTCGCAGGAAGGGCCGGCGGCGATTGAGCAGTTCGTGCATGAACTCAAGGCCGGGATGGGGGGCAAACCCGCATGAACGATCTCGATGGCTGGCGCAGGCGAATCAACGAGATCGACCAGCAACTGGTGAAACTCCTGAACGAGCGGTCACAGTGCGCCGTGGAGATCGGCCACTTGAAGAGGCAACTGGATCTCCCGGCGTGGCAACCCCAGCGCGAGGCCGAAATCCTGCGCAATGTCGTGAAGTCAAACG
>PMYF01000356.1:1737-8620 GCA_003171295.1 Acidobacteriota bacterium
TTTCGGAAGGAGTGAAGCCTTATGGTCGTGGTGATGCGGGAAGCCGCAACGGAAGAGGCGATCCAGACAGTTATTAATAAATTGATGAATATGGGGTTCGATATCCACCGTTCCACGGGAGCACGCCACACCGTGTTGGGAGCGGTGGGAGCCAAGGTGGATTTCGATACCCGAGACATCGAGCTGCTCGAAGGGGTAGAGGAAGTCTTAAGGATTACCGCCCCTTACAAGCTCGCCAGCCGGCATTTCCGCCCGGAAGGATCCCTTGTGCAAATCGGTCGGGGCGTCGCCATCGGGGGCGAAGAGGTGGTGGTGATGGCCGGCCCATGCAGCGTGGAAAACGCCGAGCAGATCGAAACCATCGCCGCCTGCGTGGCGCAGCAGGGGGTACGGGTGTTGCGGGGGGGCGCCTTCAAACCACGCAGTTCTCCGTATAGTTTCCAGGGGAGCGGCCGCCAAGGGTTGGAACTTATGCGCCGGGCCGCGGACAAGCACAACCTGCTGGTCGTTTCCGAGGTCATGGACCAGACCCAAATCGCGATGATGCTCGACTACGTGGACATGCTGCAGGTCGGCGCGCGGAATATGCAAAACTACAACCTTCTTAAAGAGCTTGGTAAGGTTACCAAGCCCGTCCTGCTGAAGCGCGGTATTTCCGCCACCATTGAAGAGTTGCTGCTTTCTGCCGAATACATCATGGCCGGAGGGAACTACAACGTGGTGCTGTGCGAACGCGGTATCCGCACCTTCGAAAGTTATACGCGAAACACGCTGGATATCTCCGCCATCCCAGTTATCAAGAAACTCTCCCATCTGCCCATCGTGGTTGACCCCTCGCACGGGACAGGCCGGCGGGATAAGGTTGCGCCCATGGCGCGCGCGGCTCTGGCTGCGGGGGCGGACGGCCTGCTGATCGAAGTCCACCACGACCCCGAAAAGGCGCTGAGCGACGGCGCACAGTCACTATTCCCTGAGCAGTTCCAGCAACTGATGAAGGAATTGCGAATGATTGCACCGGCTGTGGATAGAAAGCTATAAGAGCAGTTAAGAGTTGAAAAGTTGAAGGCCTATCATCAGACTCCGAAATCGTGGGCAGCGGCTGGGCAGTGATCTTGGCAGGGCCGCCTGCGAGTTGACTCCGAGGGAACAGCGATTTCAGAACCAATCTTTCGCCGCGTCGCGATTATCGGCTTGGGGCTGATGGGTGGATCGTGGGGGCTGGCGCTTGAGAAAGCGGGCTTCCGGGGCCGACGTGTCGGCTGCGATCGTCGCGAGATCGTGGAACGGGCCATGCGCCGGGAAGTGGTTGATGAGGGGAGCCCGGACCCTGTCGAGGCCGTTCGCGAAGCCGATCTTATTATCCTGGCAACGCCCGTCGGATCGATTCTGGATTTGCTGCCCAAATTGAAGAAAGCTTGCGCCTATAACGCGCTCGTGACCGATGTGGGCAGTACGAAGCGGCTTATCTGCTGGCGCGCCCATGAGTTGCTCGGCGCAGAGCCGCTGTTTTTGGGCGGCCACCCGCTTGCCGGCAAGGAACGTTCCGGCCTTGAGAACGCCGATGCCAGGTTATTTGAACGGAGCCGCTACGTGCTGACTCCTCTCATGCCTGCGCACCAATCGGACCCGCGGGCGCAACGCTTCGCGGCTCTTCTCACGGCCCTGGGAGCGCAGCCATACTGGACCGACGCGGCGAGTCACGATCGTGGTATAGCCTTACTGAGTCACTTACCTCAACTGCTGTCCACCAGCCTGGCCAGCCTGATTGCGGAGCAGGCCACCGAGGAGCGGCTGCCCCTGGAACTCGCGGCCTCGGGATTCCGTGATGTAACTCGTCTCGCCGACAGCCCTTACTCAATTTGGCGCGACATTTGCCTGACCAATAGCGAGAATATCCAGTTCGCGTTGGAAGCACTGATTCAGAAACTTGAGTCGATGAAGCTGCATTTGGCCGACCGTGAGCTGGAGCGTGAGTTCCAGAAGGCTTCGCGCCTTCGCGACAAGTTGCGTGAGATCAGCTAAGGTCATGTCACAGAAATTCATTGAATAACTCGGCCCGTCAGGGCAGGCCTTCAGGCCTGCCATTCGAACCTTGGCCAAGGTTTTTCGGGGCGTTTAGAGTGTGTGTGAAAACCTCTGCTGTAGCACCGGTCGATGACCGGCGGCGTTGCTTTTTCAACTATTTCGCCGCTCGCAGAGCGGCGCTACAAGGCCTGCCGATCAGTTATCACACAGACTCTTTAGGCCCTGCGCGTGTCCGTCCTCGCGAGGGGGCACATATGAAGATCAACGACATCATTATCGCCAGCCTCGTCTCCCCCAAGGAGAAAATTTGGGGGCAACTATTGCGGCTGGAATCGCAGGGCGTCACAGTGCGTGGAGTGCGCCTTGAGGCCTTTGACGATTTCCTCCGGCAGGTCAGCAAGCAGGAGGAAACTGCCGTGGGCCTGGAAACGGTCTTCTTCCCCATGCATCGGGTGGAGCGAATCGCTCTCGACGAACCCAGCGGTCCTATCCCTTCGCTGGCCGAGCGATTTCATTCCAGAGCCGGCATAACCATCCACGAATATCTCGGAATCCAGGTGTCTCGGGCTTAAGTTCAGACGATTCTTTCTCCTTTCGTCCGAATCGGCCTGGCAGGTCCGTCGAGGCGGCGGCGTAGGAATGGGATTTTCGGTGAAGGGCAAAGAGATTCTGCAAAAACTCGCGTCGCGATGCGATTCCCAGGCGGTGGAAGGGATGGCGCGGTTCGGAATCACCACGAAAAAAGTCTATGGAGGTTGGCGAACTCCGGTCCTGAAACGGCTGGCGCGGGAAATCGGCCCAGACCACGCGCTGGCGCAGGAGTTGTGGGCTTCGGAAGTTTTCGAGGCGCGCGTACTGGCCACCCTGATAGACGAGCCGGAGATGGTCACGGGGCGGCAAATGGAGAGGTGGGCGAAGGACCTCGACAACTGGGCGGTGGGTGACGGCGCTTGCCTCAATCTGTTTCGCTACACGCGGTTCGCCGGGGCAAAGTGTGTGGAGTGGAACTCCCGGCAAGAGGAATTCGTCAAGAGGGCAGCGTTTGCGCTGATGGCCGGATTGGCCGTGGCGGACAAAGCCGCGAGCGACGGGACTTTTCTGCAGTATCTGCCCTTGATCAGTCGCGCCGCGGTGGATGAAAGGAACTTCGTGAAGAAAGCCGTGAACTGGGCGTTGCGCCAGATCGGAAAACGGAATAAGCGGCTGAACCGTGCCGCGATCGCCGCAGCTCGGGAAATTCACCGCCTCGATTCGCGGGCCGCCCGCTGGATTGCCTCCGACGCGCTGCGTGAGCTTCAAAGCCCGGCAGTACAACGAAGACTGGCGATGCGGAAAGCGACGCGGCCGCAGCGTAGGACGTGCTCAAGGGAATTTGCATCCGAATGAGCAACGGTTGCAACGGGGTCTCATGCCGAACGTGGCACGGCCATCTTGACCGTGCGCATGGGTAGAGCTTGCCCTGAGCAATTCGAAGGGATGCCCATGCTACATGTTCCGGCCCCGGCACGAGGATTCAGCCCATCGAGCACTTCCGCACAGACATTTCTCCGCGGCACGGGAGTTTGAAGCTCCGCCTGCCGAAAGCCGTTTTGGCAATCAAAGCAAACCCCTTGACCTTGATTGACAGTCATCCGTGGGACTGGTTATATTGACTGAAAGGTGATGACCTCCCGACTTTTCACGGCCTCGAATCAGATCACGCTGCTACGGCTGGCGTTCGTCCCGGTGTTCGCGATCCTGGTCATGGACCGGAGCTATCGCGCCGCACTTGTGGTTTTGACGGTAGCGGCAATCTCCGATGTTCTGGATGGCACGCTGGCTCGGTTGCTCAAACAGGTAAGCCCGCTGGGAGTGGCGCTTGATCCGATCGCGGACAAGATCCTCATGACGACCGGCTATCTGACGCTGTCGTTTCGCGGCGCTCTGCCGTGGTGGCTCACGATCGTGGTACTCACCCGGGACGTGGGCATCATTATGACCACGCTGCTCATCAGCCTCGTGGCCGGTTACCGTCCCTTCTACCCCACGTCCTTGGGCAAGGCTTCCACAGCGGCGCAAGTGGCGACGATCTTCGCGGCGGTCAGCCACCAAGCCCAAGTTCCTCATATCACGGCGGAACTGGTCAGGGTCTTTGTCTATCTTACGGCGGCACTGACGTTGGCTTCCGGAGTCCATTATTTGATTGTGGTGCGCCAGCGGTACGGGCAGCGCGAGGGTTGAAGACCCCGGTCGCAGATCGAGAGCCCGTTCGGTCAGGCCCGGGCGCCTGCAGAGGTGAACCAGGGAGGCGGAGATGGCCGAATCCGGCGCGGTTACCATCTATGGACCTCTGACCATGTTGACCGAAGAAGAGCGCTTGTTCCAGGCCGTGGCGCGTGAATTCGCCAGGAAAGAGATCCTTCCCCACGTCGTGGAGATGGATCGCGAGGGCGTCTTCAATCCCGCGCTGCTCGAGAAATTCTTCGCCCAGGGCTTCATGGGAATTGAGGCTCCGGAAGCTTACGGCGGCAGTGGGGGCACGTTCTTCCTGGCGATCCTGGCCATCGAGGAATTCTCGCGCGTAGACGCCTCGGCGGGCGTGGTGCTCGACGTTCAGAACACCCTGGTAAACAGCGCGTTGCGGAAATGGGGAACCGAAGCGCAAAAGCAGAAGTTTCTCCCTCGCCTCGTGCGGGACACCGTGGGCGCCTATGCGCTTTCCGAGGCCAATGCCGGAAGCGACGCCTTTGCGCTGGCCACGCGCGCGCGCGAGGCGGGCGAACACTTCCTACTGAACGGCCGCAAACTCTGGATCACCAATGCCCAGGAGGCGGGCCTCTACATCGTCTTTGCGAACGCCAACCCGGCGGCAGGTTATCGTGGTATCACGGCCTTCCTCATTGAGCGCCATATGCCCGGCTTCACGGTCGGCAAGAAGGAGGACAAGCTCGGCATCCGAGCCTCCTCCACGTGCGAACTGATCCTCGAAGACTGCCGCGTGCCCAAGGAAAACGTGCTGGGTGAGGTCGGCAAGGGTTACAAGCTGGCGATGGAGACGCTGAATGAAGGCCGCATCGGCATCGCGGCGCAGATGGTGGGCGTGGCGTGCGGCGCGCTGGAGCACGCGGTCCACTACGCGCAGGAGCGCCAGCAATTCGGCAAGCCCATCGCCGAGTTCCAGGCCATCCGTTTCCAATTGGCGCGTCTGGCCACGGAGGTTGAGGCGGCGCGCCTGATGGCCTATAACGCCGCGCGCCTTAAGGATGCAGGCCAGCCCTTGCTGACGTCAGCCGCCATGGCCAAGTATTTCTGCTCGCAGGTGGCGGAGCGGGTCGCCTCCGAATGCCTGGAGATTTATGGCGGCTATGGGTTCACCCGCGACTACCCGGCCGAGAAGTACCTGCGAGACTCGAAAATAGGCAAGATATACGAGGGCACGTCGTTTATGCAGCTTCAAACGATTGCCAAAATCGTGTTGGGAAGATGAGCATTGATATATGTTGAATTACTGAATACATATATATATCATAATCCAGTCAACTGCGACGCTCCTCATTTCTGCAAAACAAAGCTGTCAAGTTATTGAAAACAACTCATCTTGCGGGACGATGAAATTCGACCCCCTTTTTGACCATTTTTTCGAACCTTATTACCCCTTTCGCCGTGAAACAAAGGCAAAAAAGGCCTTCCGCGCGATGAATTGCGCCACCCACACCACCCCGACCCGACCGATCTGGGCCGGTGGGGCTCGCGGCAACTCTTCTACCAGGAAGCACCCCACCCCGGCTTATTAACTCGGGGTGGGGTCATTTCAGTCGGGGTCGCAGTTCACTTGCAATGGATGTGGAACTCAGCTTTGTTAGATCGCGTGTTGCCGCTCCCGATCTCCACCCATCCGTTATAGTTCTCGCCCGCCTTGCCAAGGGTCCAAGTGTAGGAAACCGCTTTTCTGCCGGTGGCTTTGAAGTGGAGCGTTTGTTGTCCTTCGCCACTTCCCCCGTCGGACCGGGTGACGCCGTAGGTGACGGTATTGCGTCCGTCAACGGCGATGAAACCCCGGAAAATAATCGTCGCAGGGCAGGGCCCATTGTGAGTGGGCGGCACTGCGTGCAGGCGCATCTCAGTCACTTTTCCGTACGCGGTCGAACTACCGATTTGTGGAGTCATGAAAACCAGACAAGCGCTCACAACAACGAGCGCCACAAGAATCCTTCCGGTGCGTTGTGACATCGCAAGTATCCTCCTGAATGATGAATGTAGATCCGTCCTTAGCCTCGAGCCAAGCTCGTTCTCCCCCGGACGGCAGAATAGTTTGGTCATCCCTCTTCTAAAACTTCAATTTGAAAGAGTCCCTCCGGGCAGAAAAGCCGATCGTCCTGAAAGCCAGATCACGGGCTTGGTAACGGAAGGTACAATACCTCGACCCGCAACAACTTTCAAGCGGCATGAGGCTGGGAGAGAACTATACAGAGCGGCATAAACTATAGAAATGTGTGAGGGCGGACAATCACCTTTTGAGGCCTTGGGCGGTTTCAAGCCGCGCCATGGCGCGGCGCAGGGCTACGCGCGCGCGTTCCATATCCATTTCCGGATCGTCGAATCGCTTCAGGCGGTCCTCGGCGCGGGCCTTGGCTTTCTCGGCGCGCTCCAGGTCGATTTCCTCGGCGCGCTCGGCCGATTCAACCAGCACAATCACGCGATCCGGCAACACCTCAGCGAATCCCCAGTTCACAGCTACGGAATGCTTTGCGCCGGCGCGCGTGTAGACAAGTTCTCCCGGGACGAGTTCGGTCAGCAACGGCGCGTGTCCGGGCAGAATCCCCAGGTAGCCGTTCTTCCCGGGGATGGTCACGGCGGTCACCGCGTCGTGCGCCACCAG
>PMYF01000620.1 GCA_003171295.1 Acidobacteriota bacterium
TCATAGAGCGCCGCTACAGCAACCTGACCCACTACCGGAAAGCGAGGCGGCCCGCGCTCCGCCAGGAATAGTGTCGTTCCCACACAGGCGGGAAGCCAAGTCTTGACTGGGCCCCCGCTGGCGCGGGCGCCAGGCAGAAGCGTAGCGCGGCCGAAATTGCCGGGGGGGGCGGCGCTATCCCAACCTGCCTTGGGATAGCGCCTGGGTTAGTGTGGCTGCACGCTAGAAAGTGAGTCTTCCTACCAATTGCACGTTCCGCGGGTCGGTCACGGAGCCATTCCATAGGCCGAAGAGTGTATCGCCTACACCGGTGTCAAAGGCTCCGGCCCCGAAGCACTGGGTCTTGCAGTTGAACGTGTGCCAGTTCCAGACGTTGAAGAACTCCGCCCGCAACTGCAGGGTCAACTGCTCCTTGAGTTTGATGTCCTTGATGAATCCCACATCGTGGTTGTGGTAACCGAAGCCCCGCAGGTTCGAAACGCGCGGACCCACACCCGCATAGAAGTTAAAGTTATTGTAGTTCTCGAAGGCGCTCTGGTTGAAGAGAGGGAGGTTGGGATCGAAATTGCTCTTACTCTGCGCCCACGGGTTGGCCCCAGGCAGTTCGCCGGGAAGGCAGGACATGGCGAACTCCCCGGGGATATTGCAATACCCGGACCTGAAGTACAAGGGGACTGGCGAAGAAACTCGCAAGACGCTGCTGACGGACCACCCTCCGAGGAAGCCGTTGACGAATCCGGGTAGGTGTGCCCCCCAACGTTTCCCCTTCCCGAAGGGAAGGTCATAGACCAGCGACTGCGAGAGAACCTGCGGGACATCGTCCACAGCGAGAGCTTTGTTGCGTTCCCGCTGGAAGGGGCTGATCACTCCGTGCACGCCCCCGAGTGTAGCCGTCACCTGCGTGTTATCGGTGTTATCGATCGTCTTGGACCACGTATAGGAGGTCAACGCCCAAAGCCCCTGCGAGAAACGCTTCTCGAGCTTGGCCTGTAAAGCATGGTACGTGGAGTTACCGGCGTTTTCCGTCAGACCGAAGATGTTGCTGCAATATTGGGGGTAGGGCGCGAGGGCCTGAGCAACGCTGGGCGCGCAAGCTTGCATTTGACTGGACCAGCCGGGGTAGGGGGCGGGTACACCGTCCACTGGCGCGTCGCTTGTGAACTCGTCATTCAATTGCTGCCCCATCGAGAGGTACTGGGGATTGAGCGCGTTAATGGGAACCGTTTGGGAGGGCAGGCGGGTCCCCTTGTTTCCCACGTACGCAAGGTTGAAGTAGGAGTTGTTGTTGAATTGGTGCTCGATCGTCAGATTCCACTGTTGCGCATACGGGCGGCGATTGGAATTAAAGGGGCGGTAGAGAGGGCCGCCCTGGCCATTCAGATAGGTTGGATCTATGAACGGTGGACGTGAAAAGTCCTGGGGCAAACCGTCCTGAAGCAGGAAGGCTGCGGTCAGCCCCTGGTTCGAGCTGCCGAAAGAGGGAACAGCAAAGAAGCCATCCTGGGCGATGCCGCCGCCCCACCCCGGATAGAACATCTGAGTAAAGAAGATGCCGTAGCCAGTTCGCACCACGGTCTTGGGCGTCATCGAGTAAGCAATCCCCAGGCGTGGGGCAAAGCCCTTATGCCAAACCTGCTCGGGAGTGCGCCGGCCGAAGCTCGCCGTCCCCCACTCGGTTCCGGCGAAGACCAGGCTGCCGGGGAGCCCTCCGGCTCCCGGGTTGGGCCGGTTGGGGTCGAGGAACGACTGCTGGTCGTGCTTCTCCTGGGCAGGCGTAAACGTATCCCACCGCAGCCCGTAGTTGATGCTCAGCTTCGACGTGGCTTTCCAGGTGTCCCCGAGGTGCAGGATGTAAGCTGCGGCGCGCGGGTAATTGGAAGCTACCGAGAAGAAGGTGGCGCATCCGGAATCAACCTGGCCGAGCAGGAAGCTCGCAATGGGGCTGCCACTGATAATGCCCGCCAGTCCCGTCTCCCCGGAAGAGAAGGAGAAGTTTCCGGCCTGCGAACAAAAGCTGTTGTAATTGCCACGGTTGTTTTCGGCCAGCCAGCGATACTCTCCGCCGAACTTAATGGTGTGCTTGTTTCTGACCCAGGTAATCAAGTCGTTCGCGGTAAAATCGGGACGGGCTGTTACGTTCTTTATGTTCGGCCCACCGTAGTTATCCCCCATGCCCACAAAGTCCCCGAGACTTACGACCGGCGGAGAGTTGTGGCCGGCGACGCCGGGAATTTCAGGAAACAGGCTGGCATACTTGTAATTAAGGGCCCCATAGCCCTCCATCCGGTTGTGATATCCGATGGCGGCGTGGCTGAGCAGCGTGGGGGAGAAGGTGTGGTCCCAGTTCATCCGATCGACGAAGGCATACTCGGGAGCCGCGTCGTTCTCATTGCTGATTTCCACCGGCAGAGTGGATTGGGCATTGGCGTGCGCGCCCTGATAGTAGATCGACGCCGAGATGTGATCCGAATTGCGGATGTACTGGTCAATTCGCAGGTCGAAGTAGTTGGTATGGAACAGCAATTCCTCGGGCCGGGGTTTCGGGACGACATAGTTGTTGAGGATTCCCGACCGGTTCGGTGGAGGCAGATACTTGAACCAGGCCGGCGCCAGCGAGTTGACCAACCGCGTGTCCTGAGGGCAAATCACGTTCGGGGTATCGCCGCTGCACCCCATGAATTGATTGCGCAGGAAGGGCAGGTTATTGGCGCCCACATTTGCGTTGGGATCGAAGTTGGGGTTAGCCCGCAGCGTGTCTGGATCATAGACGGGAATGAGATTGCCGTTGGAGTCCACCCAGTCGCTGAAGTCCCCCTGCCGTTCCTGCATAGTGGGCACGCTCAGGATGGGGCGCTCCAGCGCGCCACCCGTGCGGTAGCCCTCCAGGTCCAGGTAGAAGAACGTCTTGCGGCTTTTGGGGAACAGGTGGGGAATCCATAGGGGTCCTCCAAACGTTCCGCCGAATTCGTTTTGCAGGTTGGCGGGCCGCTGGTCTACACCGAACTGGCGCGCATTGAGCACCGTGTTGCGTAGATATTCGAAGGCGGCCCCATGGTATTGATTCGTGCCCGACTTGGTCTCCAGAATAATCTGCCCGGAAAGGCTGGACCCGTACTGGGGCTCGTAAGTTGAGGTCAGGACGCTCAGCTCGCCGACCATGTCCGGAGAGGTGGGGAAGTCGGTCTGGATAGCCACCATGCCACTCTGGCTCATCAGTCCTTCCTGCAAGCTGACCCCGTCCAGGATCGCCTCGTCGCCCGATTGCAAGCCGCCGTTGATGCGCGCGTCGTAGGCATTCCCGCCGCTGCCAGTGCTCACCCCGGGCATCAGGATAGCGAAATTGGCCGCGGTGCGGATCGTCCCGGAGACTTCCAGCGGCAGGTCTTTGAGAATCTCCGGCGTAACGCTTCCCTTGACTTGTGCATCGTCCGTGTTGAGGGGAGAAGCATTCGCCCTCACTTCCACGGTTTCGACGGCCGTACCCAACTGAAGTTTCACGTCCTGACGGGCCATGGCATTCATCGTCAGCTCGATGCCCGTCTGCACATAATCTTTGAACCCCTGTGCGTGAACCCTCAGCTCATAGATACCAGGCCGCAGGTTAGGAAAGGAATAAAGGCCGTCGGGACCGGACCTGATCTTGGTGACTGTCCCCAAGGCCACCGAATTGAGCGTCAATTGCACGTTCGGAACTGCCGCCCCCGTCGGGTCGACTATTGTTCCGCTGAGCGTGGCGTTTGTACTTTGTCCTTTGGCGAGGCCAGGAACGAGCAGAGCGAATAAACACGCAACCCATAAGGCCGTCGAATGCCTTTTTTTCATTTCAGCCTCCTTTGACCCTTCAACCGACGCAAGAAACAAATTCCAGCGAGGCAAGACAAGGTTAGCCGAAACTCTTCAAGGTATTAGGAACGCCCCAATTCATGTCTCCCCCCGGCTGATGACCGACGTCCGGTGCGGACTGGTTGGGCGATATGGAAGATGCGACTGCCGGACCGCCTCGACCACGAGACGATGCACGGACTCTACGCGCCGGGGAAATGCTTGTCAAGGAGAAGCCCGCCGATTTTCGAATCGGCTGCAAGGGAAGAAAACGAAAGGTTTTCGGTTCGAGGCTCGCCCGCCTGGTTATGGACCCCCCCTGGACCACGTCCTTTTAGTCCATCGTGAAAAACTCGGACTAGTGGGGGCGTTCCTGCGGGCTACCCTGTTTCAGTTTCTGAAAGGTCTGCCACTCGGCGTCGGCCCGGGGCTTGTCGCCTTGGCGCGTGTAGATGCGCCCGAGGAGATAGTGGGGCTCTGGGTAAGACGGATCGTTGCGCGCCGCCTCGAGGAGTTCCTGGCAGGCTGCGTCGTCCTTCTTCTCTTTCTCCAACAGCAGGCCCATCTGGTAGTGTGCTTTCGGGAAGCGCGGATCGTACTTCAGAGACTCCTGCAAGTAGGTTTCGGCTTCGCCCAGCCTTCCGAGTTTTACGAGCAGCGTGCCCAGGTTCAAAGGCGGCCAAGGGGAGGGAAGGCGCGCGGAGCGGTTCATGCGGATTGCCTGCTGGTCAATGCGAATGGCGTCGTCGTATTGCCCCAAGGCCTCGTAGGTAAGCCCCAGGTTGTCGTAGGCCTTCATAAATGTGGGACTAAGCCGCAAGGCCTTCTGCAGATTGGCTGCGGCGGCATTGAACTGCATGCTGTCGTAGTCGATACGTCCGAGCCAGTAGGGATAGAGGGGATTGCGCGGATCCGATTGCGCCAGCCGTTCCAGTTCCGGGCGCGCCCAATCCCGGTGGTTCATGATGATGTAACTCAACGCCAAAGTGAACCGGTCGCGGTCCGCGAGCGGTACAAGCGCCTCGGCCTTTTTCAGGGCCACGGCACAATTCAGGTATTTGCCATCCAGGAAGAAAANNCGCGCATAGTCGTGCGCCTTTACAGCCTCGCGGAGAGTGGCGCGCTCGGCCTCGCCCAGCGGCAGTTGCTGATAAGCGTCCGAGGTCGGCTCGGCGGAAGGCGTGTCGTCAAGGTGCACTTGTTGGCCAGTGGCCCGCCCTGCATAGCACAGCAGCGCGAGTAGAATGGCACCCCTGAAGATGGACTTCTTCAAAGTAGCAACGGCTCCTCGGTGCTGGGCGTGAAAACCCGCGGACATACAAGACAGCGCTTTCCAGGGGCGTTACCCCCGGCTACTATCTTGTGCCCTTGCAGGGCACGAAAAACCTACCCTTCGGCCTTACCCCGCAGCTCCCCGTTTCTGACATCACAGATAGCTGCTTTCGGCTATTCATGCCCAGGAGGTCGGGACAGGTTCCCACCCTTCCGGCGGCTCGAAGGAATACGGCAGATTTGGGTGAGAAACCACGGCTAAGGTTGCACCTGGATGGTGCGCAGGAACTCCTTTTGGCGTTCCCAGCGCAGTTTCCTGAGCTCCTCAAACCGTTTGGCCCGTGCCTCAGCTCGCGGGTCTCCCCGGCGCTGATAGAGGATCATCAGATTGAAATTCGCCGGTATATTATCGGGGCTGATTTCGAGGGCCTGGGCAAGGCATTTTTCCGCTTCGGGGTCCTGTTTCTGCTTCAGATACACAATTCCCAATTCGGCGTAAGCGTCGGCGTAACGCGGATTGCCCTCGAGGGCCTTTTGGAGTTCGGCGACAGCTTCGGCGTACCGCCCTTCCTGGTTCGCCACGCGGCCCAGAAAGTAGTGCGCGCCCGTGGCCGTTTCCTTATAGCCTGCGACGCTATGGAGTTCCTTCTGCGCCAAGTCCAGGTCATGGCCGTAAAAGTAGGCCGCGGCCAGCGCCAATCTACCTCGGGGATCCTGGGGCTTGAGCGCGCAGTACTTTTGGAAATAAGGGTAGGCGTCGTGCACATCCTCGCGATTCATCATTGTCGCGCCGAGCGCATAGTTGTAATAGGGATTATTGGCGTCCAGGCTGACCGCCTTCTCGAGGGAGCGATATGCTTCCTCGCCCAGGTCCGTCTCCCCCGCGACAATTCCAAAGAAAAAGTGGACCGCGGCGTTGTTGGGTTCGAGGTCCCGGGCGTGCGCCAGGTAGCCGAGTGCGCCCCGATAGTCCTGTTGGCGGTTGGCGACTCGTGCCAATTCCATCAGCAGGGAGACCGAAACACCCTGAAGCTGCGCCACTCTTTCGAGCGTAGCCCGCGCCTTGTCCAGGCTCCCGCCCTCCGCGTAGAGGGCGGCGAGGGGGTGCAAGGCATCCGCAGAGGCAACACCCCGCTTGTCCCATCCTTCCAGAATTCCTATGGCCAGCGCGGCTTGGTGCTGCCTGGCGAGCGTGGGCAGGATGGTGATGACATCGGCCTCAACCAAGTCCGGGCTCGCGAGCAGTTGCTTCTCGGTGGCTTCGGCCTGGGTCCGGTTCTGGAGGCCGGCATGGTCGGCACAACGCACCGCCAGCGCCTGCGCCCGCTCCTGTAACTCGCGCGGCAGGTGAGTAAGGTGGACGAGCGATGCCGCGTAGTCGCCAAGCTGCATCCGGAGCAGGGCGCCTTGGTAGGTGGCCTCCGGGTTCCCCGGTTCGAACTTCAGGAGCCGCTCGTAAGTGGCCGCGCCTTTCTTCCAAGCCTGCGGGTCCTTGGAGGGGTTCTCCTGGTACAGACGCCCCAGGTTCAGGTAGGGGCCGCTGAAGCGCGGATCAGCGACAATGGCCTTCTCGAAGCTCGCCTCCGCTCCACCATAATTACCCTCCTGCGCCTCCACCACGCCCAGCAAATTCAAGGCCCCCGAATGTGCGGGATGGGTTTTCAGATACTCCGAGAGCAGCTTCTTGGCCTCCCCCAGCTTGCCGCTTTGGATGAGCTGCGGGACCTGCTGGAGTTCGTCCGCGGCCCTTGCCTGAGCGGCAGCGGCCGNNCCAGCCGTAGAAGCTGGCGACGCAACTTGCTGCCCTCCCTGGAAGGCGTTCGAGGTTCTTTGGGCGCGACGGGAAGCTGGGTTCGCATATTCGCTAGCCTGCCATTCTGCACCCGGCTATAGTGCGCGCGCAACTGTTCCTGGAGAGGGGCGACGGCCATCCTGATGAAATCTATTACCTA
>PMYF01000902.1 GCA_003171295.1 Acidobacteriota bacterium
TCGCACATCATGTTGCAGCGGTTGGTCAGATCGATGGTCAGCACCGAGCCGCGCCCGTGGGTCACGGTCGAGGTGCCGTGGTGGTGGAGCTTGTCGTCCCCCTCACCGTGGGCGCGCATGTCGCGTCCGGGGAAGCTCTCTTCCAGGTGCTTGAAGAAGGCCGTATCGATCGACATCACGTCTTCAAAATGCCCGTGCTTGGGGCAGTCCTTCACCATCAGGATCTTGCCGTCGCGCTCGATGATCTGCGCCTTGATCTCGCCCACCTTCTCATTGAGCAGGACTTCGTGGGGCAGCTTGCCGTCCAGAATCTGCTTGCGAATCTCGGGCACGCACTTGGGACACAGCGAGTCCGTGGTGCGCGGCCAGCCCAGCGGCGGCTTTTCCTTCTGCCAGCTCTTCTGCAGCGGCTTGTCNNCATAGACGGCGGCCTTCTCGGCGTACTTAATCGCTTTGGACATGGTGTTGCGGTCTCCTCGAAGAAATTGGTGGCCTGCGGCGGTCTCTCGCCTGGCTCAGATTCGCGGTTCCCGGCGGGAATCCGGAGGCTGACAGTGCAGTGCTAGGGTAACCGGGGGCCCCGGTCAACCCAAACCCGGAACAGCGAACGGCGGAATACTCTGTTGAACGGTCAATAGAGGACACCGAACGGCGTCATCCCAAAGCTGCATCCGGGGTGCGTTGGAGCCGGGTGGACCCTCCAAAGGGGCCACTTCAAGGCAGTATTCCTCCTGAACAGCCCTTGATCCCCCGGAACAATGCGAGGCCCCGGAAAACCTTGCCACAAGCCGACTTATCGTTACCGATCACGCCGGCTCTCGGTCATCGTAGGAAATTCAGCAGTCTCTTCTTCAGTTCTTCCTGAGTTCTAATCTCACACTCCCATACAACAAGCGGTTTCCATCCGTTGGCCACTAGCTCTTCGATGTTCCTCACGTCCCTCGTGCGATTGCGCTCAAGCTTCGGTCCCCAGTATTCCCGATTCGACTTTGGAATATTGCAGCCTTGCAATCTTTGTGTGCGTGCCAGAAGCACCCGTGTACGAAGATAACCTTGCGCCGCGATGCAAATACGAGATCGGGCTTGCCTGGGAGGTTTGCCTTGTGCAGCCTGTAACGGTAGCCCATTTTATGGACCAAATGGCGCACCGCCAATTCAGGACGCATGTCCTTGCTGCGGATAGCGCGCATATTGGCACTACGATCCATCATGATTGCTGGAGAGACGCTCGGATGGCGTTTTCGTACACCTGCGGAGGCGGCAGATTGCTCGGCGCGGTAAATGCGAGCGCCACCTGATCGATAGTTGTTGTAAATTTCCCAACGCTTGTAAGATCACGCCGCTGCCCCGCAGGCACCTCGGGGCCAATGTCGTACCACATGATAGTCAAAGAGCCGGGCTGAATTGGATACGGCCTGAGACCGCCGCCTAACCTCTCACCGATCTTGTGATAAACAGGTGTCGGACAGACGAAGAAAAGGCCCTTCTGGCGGAGGGAGCAGGGGCCTTCAGGCCCCTGAATACAGGTCTGCAATAAAAGTGGCTTCAGCCACGGACTTTTCGTTTATGCCATTTCGGATGTCCGATTCATTTCTACGGAGGGAGCAGGGGCCTTCAGGCCCCTGAACGAAGGCTTGCAAGAAGAGTGGCTTTAGCCACGGGCCTTTCGTTTATGCTACTCAGATGCGGTTCGCGCCCCAACAAACTCGGACGTATCTCGTCACCGCAGTGACAGCGCAGCGCCGCAGCCTTTTTCAGGTCGCGGCCACGGCGGAATTGCTCGAGCTGACTATCCTCGACTATCGGAGTCAGGGGAGATTCCTCTTGCATGCGTTCGTCATCATGCCGGACCATTTCCACGCTCTGCTCACGCCCGCTCCGGATGTTTCGCTCGAAAAGGCCATGCAGTTCATCAAGGGCGGCTTCTCTTTCCGCATGAAGAGCAAGCTCGATGTGTGGATGCGCAGCTTTAACGAGAGCCAAATCATGACCAAAGACAAGTTCATGAATTGTGTGCTGTATATCGAGCAGAACCCCGTTCGCCGGGGGCTTGTATCAACGCCGGAAGCCTATCCCTTCAGCTCGGCTGCCCGTGGACCGTTAGACCCCATGCCTCTCCACATGCAGGGCTGAGCAGACTGCGGGAAATGAGGCCCGGGCCTAAAGGCCTCCAATTCATTCGCCGCATCCAGGGGCCTGATGGCCCCTGCTCCCTCCGGAGAAAACGGAAACGGTCACCAGTGAACAGGTGCTAGTTTGAATTCAATAAGACGGCGGACCACACCTAATGCGCGGTCAATAACCAATGAGCAGAATGCCCTTCAAAGGGAGTTGTAGTCGCCCGCTTACATAAAGCGTCTCAAGAAAGCTCTCAACTTTGGCAAAGTCGTCCGAGCCGCGATATGTGTTGCGGACAGCAATCGCAAGATGAAGAACGTCGTGCATCATGCACGCCTGGAAAATGTCCTTGAGAAACTGATTGTTGTCAACGGCCCGGCCCGCCTCGACTTCAAGCACCCAGCCCACACTGACGGCATGGGCNNGCGAAACACTTCAGTACTTTGCCTTTGCGCCCAAAAAGCACAGGGACAACGATTTTGTCATCGGCGGATTTCCCTTTCTCGACCCGGAATCCGAGCTTTTCCAACCCTGGTCGGAGACGCGCCATAACCGTGTCGCTATGTTGGTTCAGAGTTTTAGTCGAATCGATTGTGTCGGTGATCTCTTCGAACAGTGCCACAATAAAAAGGCCAAATTCCGGCGGAGGCGACGACTTCAGGAAGTAGACCCAGTTAATCATTATGGTTTCTCGCTGAATTCGCCGAATTTCCCCTTGCGTCCGCATGACCCACACTTGGCAGGCGCATCGTCATCGTACCAAGTCGAGCCGTCTTCTGCGTCCTCTGTCCCGCTGTCATGTAACAGAACCCGCATTGAGACTAGGACCTCAAACGGGCCGTACGATCCACACACTGGGCAGCGCTTCCCCTCCAAACAATTGACGTTGGGGCTAATGCTTGGCTGATTAGCGGCTATCACAATGAGGCCTCCTCCCGAAAACGGACATAGTCTTTGAAGAGTCTATTCCTCGGGTCGGTGAGAAACGGCTCCGGCGCGTTGATTGAGAACCCTTGGCATGGAGGGCCACCCACAAGCACATCTAGATCGCCCTTGTTGATTTTCAATTTGGAGCGGATTTCGGCTGCCTTCACCTTTTCAATGCTGCGGCAGTCCGCCCAGGTCCCCGGGTGATTGTACGAGAATGTGCTTATAGCCTCCGGCATAAAGTCATTGGCATAGAGGCATCTGAAGCCGGCTTCCCGGAAACCCTCAGTGATGCCGCCCGCTCCGCAAAATAAATCAATTGTTGTCAGGGGCGGGGTTTCCTTAATTCTTGAGCGTGAATCTCTGCGATCCGGGAAGACCAGTTCGAGTGCTGCCTTGGTTCTCCTCATTGATTACCTCGATGCCCAAATTGGAGGGGCGACTTTTGCAGAGTGTAGCGCTCAATGGCCTCGCGCTCATCCTATACTATGGCGACGCGGGGTTCAAGCGCGCTTCATGTACCGCTTTGATACCGTATCCCGATTTGGCGTGGCCCACGCATCGCTGGTTTCCTGCCCGGAGAACAAACCGAGCCTCACCACTGGGTCGTTTGTTAATCCAAAGGTGGGAGATCGAGAATCTCGATCCATACTTCCCCGTTCTGCCGCGCCGGTCTGGTGCCTGCCAATTTTCGGAATGGGGGATTCCCGCAGACTAGCCACACTATAAGGAAGTCTGGCACGATTCGTCCCCATAAACGCCCTTCTCGCCGGTAAACCCTCTGGGACCGGCAGATCGGAATCTACAGCCCCGGAGCGTACCGCACTCCATCCTCGGCGGTTAAGCGCCGAGTACGAAGGCGGTTCCACAATTGCTGTACCCGGCAGTGACCGCCGCCAGAGTCGTTTTCCCTTCCCAAGCTGGATGCGCGCTGGCTTTTGCAGAAAATTACCCTCCCTGAGCGCACAATCGCTTCATGCTGCCCTTCAAAACCTGTGCAGGCCGAAACGAACTTACGAGGGTAGTAGCTGGAAGCAAATAGCTCCGTCAACCCGCCCCTAACCCCTTTGCCATCAAGATTCTGCAAACAACCCCAGCAGAATCAAGAATTTAGAACGAAGCCCTCCCTGCGTCCCATTGAAAACAAGGAATTTCCTCACAGAGACGGGGTGGGGATAGGGAGAGTACCGAAATGTGTAACGAATGTCGCCACATCATGCCGCACGGCTCAAAATGCCGCGCGCCCGCCCTCCGCGGCAAGCCCTATTGCTACTTCCACACCCGCCTGCACCGCTTCGCCGCGGCTCCGCCCCGCGCCCAGGGCGAGCCCCTCAAGCTCCCCATCCTGGAAGACCGCAGCGCCATCCAGCTCGCCCTCGCCCAGATTCTCGACGCCCTGGGCTCCGCGCGGCTCGACCCGCGCCACGCCGGCCTCTTTCTCTACGCCC
>PMYF01000633.1 GCA_003171295.1 Acidobacteriota bacterium
GCGCGAAGTGGCCGACGCGGACGAGAACACCGAAGTCCGGGCGGTCACAGATGTGGACATCCCCAGCAAGCTTCTTGCTGACTGTTTTCTTTTCAACTATGTGGACTTGCCCTAAATGCAGTGCTCGGAACTGGGACGATGCAAGTGTGTGTCACGCATGCGGCCGATCGCCGGCAGGCAACATTGTCCTGTCTGCGTATAATAGCGGTGGCAATCGTAACTATACTGTCACGATTGCTCCCGGCGTCGTGCGGTACTTTGGCCTGGATACGGTTGTCGCGGATAGCGTTGAAGACTTGATTGAAGGGTTGCGTAAGCTTTCTGCCCAACCGCAAATCAAGGCGCCGCAAGCCGCCTTCGATGCCGACACCGTGTTTCCAAACAAGCCTTGGGATGAGAGACTTCGTGCGCATCACCAGTACTTCAGGCTATTACGAGATCGAAAGGCGCCCTCCTGCGTGTATCAGTGTTTTCACGCCGAACTCAGGCTTACGAATCTTGAGTTTGATGAATGCATGAACTCTTGGGTGCGGGAGGCTTGGGGCAGCGGAGATGTAACCGAGTCATTCGCCCGATCATCTGACCATTTGATAAGTGATTCTCTCTTGGGTCCATGTGTGTTCTTGAAGGCCCCATTTGTGAGGAATCGGCTATCTTTACTGGCTGAAGAGGCCAAACGTGAAGCTGAGAATCGCCGTCAGTCAATCGAAGCCGAGCTCGAGGGAAAGCGTCAGGAAGAAGCGGCGAGGAAGGCATCTGAGGACTTGGAAAGGCTCCGGCGGACCAAATTCGGCACCTTCATCTATGTCATGGAAGACCTGCGTACCGGCCGCTTCAAAATCGGTCGCAGCATGACGCCAAACAAGAGAGAGCGAACCCTTCAAGCTGAGGTTCCAGAAGTGGTCCTGCGATTATCTGTACCGGCGGATGAGGGACACGAAAACGAACTTCATTGCCACTTTGCCAGCAAGAGAATCCGGGGGGAATGGTTTGAACTTGGACCTGACGATCTTATATGGATAACCGAGTACCTGAAGCGAAATGGCGACGTCGAACGTGCATCAGTTGATTATCAGTGGCTTGGAACGATGCTCTTTCGGTCTGCCGTCCCACGTCCAGCGTAGCAGTCCAGTGGGTCCGCGCTCGATCGCTGGCTCATAGAAATTTGCCTTTTGACGCCTCTCCGATTCAGCCCGGGCGAGCCAAGCGGTTAACGCTGCGCGGGTGATTTACTGGTACGGGTCGGTGGTTGCCGAGCGCAAAAGTGTTTGCCTCCATTCTTCTTTTCGCTTCGCGGGTTGCATGTCAGCGCTGACGGTGCAGTCGGGTGGTATCCGAGGCTTGACTTGGCTGGGTCTGGACCCGAGCCTCTGCTCGCTGACAACGATATACCTAACTCCTGAGCTTCTGGACCGTTTGTACCAAAAAACCCAGCACTGCCCGGAAGCGTGGCTTACGACCGCGACGAACCTGCGCAAAGCGGCCGACATCCTGTTTGCCGAATGCCCGGAGGGATGGGGGCCCGATGGGGAACCGATTAAACTGGAGAAGCTGTACGTGCTCGCGCCCGCCTCTATGCTCTACGGGTTCGCACTCGAAAACGCGATCAAGGGTTACCTTATCATGAAACATGGAGGCCTCGACGCAGCACAGAAAGCCCACAGAGGCGCTTGGACTGGGCATCGGCTTCAGGCTTTGGCCGTTGCCACCA
This sequence comes from Acidobacteriota bacterium, assembly GCA_003171295.1. Taxonomy (GTDB): domain Bacteria; phylum Acidobacteriota; class Terriglobia; order UBA7540; family UBA7540; genus Bog-366. The sequence goes on from PMYF01000633.1 coordinate 1,712, forward strand.
GTCTTCCTCTGAACGACCATCAGAAGCTCCTGCTCTTGTCCGTCGATGCATTGGTCCGCTGGGCAGGACGCTATCCGCTTTCACTAAATAGGAAGGAGTTCACGCTCCCAAAGCAACTGAACGCCAGCGATGGCACGCCCCCGATTTTGCTGGATAAAATGGAGCGGTGTATTCTGGACCCGTTTTACGAGAAGCTAATCGGGGGTCTGCACGCAGATTTGATTGCTCGATTAAGCACGCCACCGCCGGATTTAGGCAATACCGCACCACAAACCGGTTAGCCCGAGGACAAACACGTGTCCTCGTTACTCACGCGCATCTGCCGCTGGATGTTAAGAGAGGGCAGACTCTCCGGGTTCGAGATGAGCACCCCCCCAACGATGGAGCCCGTCCACATCCGGGCCGCCGACACCTTGAACCTGACCCGGTGTCCCACATGATGCGATCTACAGAGCGCCGCCTAAATTGATAGTCTGTCGCGCGTCGTAGACTTCGATCCCCTCGGCGATTTCCTCTTCAAAGCCTGCGAAGCTCTTGGTAATTGACTCGGCATAGCCGGGTGGCAACGCCAGGCCATATCCCGCTTCCCGAAACAGCAGCCTGAAAAATGCCTCAAGGCGCTCACAGACCTCAAATGCAAACTCGGCATCCAGGATCAATGTGCCGCGCGCGTCGAAACGAACCTTGCGGGTCCGACGGACAATTTACCTGCACCGTGCAATATGGGTTGAATCCTTCTCAAGCGTTAGGTCTCCGTTCAAGTGGGCGATGCAATTGCGGATCACCCGGAGGTCATCAAGCAGCGACCAGATTCTTGGACGAGCGAGCCGAATGGGCGTCGGCGGAGTCTCTAACCATTGGCGAAAACTTGCCACGAAACCGAGGCGCTTGCCTTGGCGGAACGGACGTTTGCCGGGATAAGTGCGGTCGAGATCGGCGATGAATTTCCGGGCTGTGGTTTCGAGCAGGATGTAGAGACCCATCACAGCGGTATACCGGAGAACCCTGGCCATATCCCGGTCATAACGCTTACGGTGAGCGGTTAGAAAGCGCGTTGCCTCTCTTGATTTGATATTGCCGCTAGGGCCGTAGAATCTCGCGAGCGTTCGCAAGCCTGATTCATTGTGCTGCTGCAGGTTGGACTCGGCTGTAAGCAGAAAATCGCCAAAACCCGACAGGTTCACCATCGTCTCGGTCATGAACGAGTCCTTCCCAACCCGCCGGAGTGACAAGGTGCGCACATTCTTCGCCATGAGGTGGAGTTTAGGCAAGTGGGCCGAGGTGGAAAGCCATTAAACGGGTCAGAGCGCCGGCCTGCCGTGTGACCGCGCTTCTTTCGGTGCCTCATCGGAACCACCTCCCGACAGCAGCAAACCGCTCCGCCTGGCATGCCCAACCCGCGGCCCCTGTAACGCGATTGCCCCCGTGTTGGCCAAGACTAGGTGCCAAAGCCAGGACACCTGCAATTACACTGCGTTAGCACTTGACCGATCAGGCGCCTATGGATAATCATTCCCGACTAGGAAGCGACAATGAAAAACATCACTGCATTCGCCATTCTCAGCGCCGTCTTGTCCAGCTACGCTGCTGATCCCTTTATCCCCCTTGAAAGCTCGGGGAGCGATATCTTTCTAAACGCCGTGCAGGTTCGTGCCAAACGCGCCCTCTCAGGCATGAACATCGTGTCTCTGGGCTATGCCTATGAGCACCAAGCTAAAGATGCCTTAGATCACGGCGACTGCCTGCTCTGGCTCGAAGTCGAGGTCGAGAGCTTGCGAGTCTCGGACGAACTCCAGGTTCTGCCTTCCGCGTTTCGGCTCGTCACCTTTGACAACATCTCGCACTCTTATGAGT
>PMYF01000521.1:0-2372 GCA_003171295.1 Acidobacteriota bacterium
CCATGATGTCCACCGTCCCTCTTGGTGGTCTGACCCAGGCTGAAAATCTCTTCACGCATTTTTTGCGGCACTCCGGGGCCAAGATCGGTGATCCGGAATTCTACTTCTTCGCCGTCCGGCGTTTTCAGCGCGTCGATGATCACGACGCCGCGATCCGGAGAAGCTTCGACCGCATTTCGGACAATGTTTGAAAGCGCTCGAACCAGCCGCTCATGAACCGCGTCGAACTGAATGTCCTCCACCTGCGGCGTGCGGAGTGAAATCCCGCGAGGCGGCTTGATCGCCTCACCGATATTTTTTACGACTTCGCGCACGCTCGTCTTGGAAATCTTCAGGCTTTTCGGCTCGGATATCCAGCGCAGATCATCGGAAAAGGACTTGAGCGCTTTTGCTCCTTTTCGAAGGTTGCTCAACGGCTCATGGATGCGCTCCCGCTCTGTCGTGGAAAGCCCCCGCTCAATCATGGTGACCGGCGTCAGCACCCGTTGGATGATGTTTTTCAACTCGTGGGCAAACTCGTCAATCACCATGCTCTGCGCCTCGTAGATCACCTCGCGCACCGCCTGAGTCGCCTCCTGCCCCTTCATGCTGGTCAACCTGGCGACCGGATCTTCGGCGTGTGTCGAATCAAGTTCCGCATCATCGGCGAAAGCCGTCTGGTCGCGCAGTCTTTGCGATCGGCGCGCCGTCTGGCGAACGTAGGGATTGGGATCATTGAGGAGTCGGGACATGGCGCGCAACGCCCAGTGGGTGGGCAGGCGCGGCATCGCTCTAGCGAACGCCTCCCGCACTTCCCATTTTATTTCCGGAGAAACGAAGCGATCAAACAACTTGTTCGCTTCTGCATGTGAGACCGCACCAGGTTCCCGCAGCAGATCTACGAGGTCTTCGGCGGCTTTTACGCACGCCTGCCAGTCGTTTTTCTGAAGCGCATCCCTGATTTTTTCCAAGCGGTCTACCATCCGTACCGCTCCTTCCTGGTCTGGAAAGCCGTCTCCCCGCCTTCGAGCAGATTGACGATCTGGTCCTTCATTTCATCCACGGTCCCCTCGCGTTCCACCCAGCCGCGGGAACCGTCAGAGTTCATGGCCACGACCTTTTCAGCCATGCCCAGGACCGGAATGTTCGGATTGTGCGTGATGAAAATCATCTGCCGATTGCTTCGCATCGCCTTGACCTGCGGCACGACCACGTCGGCTACGAAGCGGTTGTCCAGGTTGTCCTCCGGCNNCCACGAGCAGGGGCGCCACGTTCTCAAGCAGCAGCAAGGGCAGCACCACCGAGCACATCTGACCGGTCGAAAGCTGGTGGGACGGCCGCCATTGATTTCCGATCAGCAGTTCAATCGCGGGAACGTCTTCCAACTCCATCACCTCGAGTTCGAATTGGTATTGCGCCGACAGCAACAAAGCGTTCACCATCCCCCTGGCGAATCCATCATCGATATCCGCCCGCGTCACCAGGCCGTCTAAATTCCTCTCTGCGAGAAAGGCGGCGAGAGCGCGGGGAGGAACGCTCTGCACAATCCGGTCGATGGGCTTATTATACTGCCGAAATGACGGATCGCGATGGTCCACGAGGAATGCCTTGTATCGGTCGCGGTCGGCGTCCTGCTCCACCCGCACTTGAATCCGCCCGCCAAGCCTTGAGGTGAGGTCTTTTGCTACCCTTTCCCGCAGACGGAAACGCTCCTCGGTCAGTTCGGAAAACTTCGCCAGAAGACGTCCGCGCTCGTCGAGCACTTCCTGCTTTCTCGCCACGTGCCGGTCGTCCTCTTCTTTGATGGCTTGAAGCTCCGCAACCTTGCCCGCCAGCCCGTGCATCTCTCGCAGAAGCTGCTGGTGCGCCTGATGCTTTTTCAGGAGTTCCTGGTACGTCGCTTCCTTCGGCGTATGCGAGGCGGCCAGTTCGTCACGAGCCGATCGCGCCGCCTCTTCCATCCGAGCAAGCGTTTTTTCCGCGCCAGAGATCGCCTCTTGGAATCGGGTGTTTTCAGTTCGAAGTAAATCCTGAAGTTCACGGAATATTTTTCCGTGGGGACCGGCTAGAACCTCTTTGGCAAAGACCTGTTTGAAGTCGCCAATGATATCCCCTTGCAAAGGAGCCAGTCGCTCTTTCACGTAATCGAGCGCGGGTTGGATTCTAGCCAAAGCCCCTGATTCTTGAGTTCGTAGCTCTTTAAGGCGAGCCGCTTCTTCCAGAGCCGGTCCCAGGTTTGCGCTGCCGACGGCCCCCTTCAACTTGGCCAACTTCGTCTGATAATCAGGCAGGTCGCGCAAAGCCGTTTCGCCCTGCTGGGCTCGCAGTGAAATCTGAATGAGTTCGGTAGCATTGCGTTGCAGCGCTGCGCGAACCTGGGCGACGTCTTGTTG
>PMYF01000521.1:2403-3056 GCA_003171295.1 Acidobacteriota bacterium
ATTCTGGCTGAAGATGCCCGCGTCGATCAGAATTCCGGATCGGAGGATTGAGACATTGGCGCGCTCCCCGTCGGACTTGATGACCACCGGCGCTTCGCCTGCTGTCCGCTCAATCTTGTAGACCAGTCCGTCCTGGGTCTCGAACTCGATCCCCACGGTGCCGCGATCCAGATTGGCCGCAATGAGTTCTCCGAAGCGCTTGGAAGGTCGGCGCTGACCATTGCTGTCATCGTCGGGAAAACGATCCATTGCGAAGCGGATGAGTTCGAGGATGGTGGTCTTGCCGCTGCCGCGACCTCCGATCAAGCAGTTCAACCCATCGGAAAAGTTGATGTCGAGGCCGTCCAGGAAACCGCCTGTTACGGTCAGTCTTCTGATCTTGTGGTGATTCATGTCGTGACCTCCTGGTCCGTTTGTCTTTTTGTCAGCCGAATCAAGTCCGACCGACCATGACATTCGCAAAGAAAATGTCCCTGGTAAATTCTTGTTAGCTCACCGACATCTAACGAGAACTCTAACGACACTCACCGTGAGTCTATCTGCAAGTATGTCGAAAGTGTCCCCGTCGATTGTAGCAAGCTAATAAAAATTTTCATCGCCTTTTCCATTCGCTATGGTCGTCCGACGAATTGCGAATCCGCCCGGTAAATAAG
>PMYF01000468.1:0-185 GCA_003171295.1 Acidobacteriota bacterium
GGTCATCAGGCCAGAGGAGTTGAACCCCCATGCTCGTCACGCTGGATTCGAGCTTGCGCAAGCCGCTGTATGTGCAGATTCGCGACCAGCTCCGCCAACGCATCCTGAACGGCGGACTGAAGGCGGGAGATCGGCTGGAACCCAGTCGCGACCTCGCCCATTACCTGGGCGTGCATCGGACCACT
>PMYF01000468.1:200-2051 GCA_003171295.1 Acidobacteriota bacterium
GCTCCATGCTCCCCGCGATCTGGCGCGCCGTCCCTCCCAGGATCTTTTCTGGGAGAATTTCTTTCCGGATGAGCCGCGGGACGATTCTTTGGGGCGCTTGATGGCCAGTTCCGTGGAGGAAGGTGTGATCTCCTTCGCCGCTGCCCATGGCTCTGAGGAGTTAACGCCTCCCGATCTGGTCCGCCGAGCCGCTGACGCCGTGTTGCGGCGCGAGGGCGGCCGCCTGGTGCAATACGGCGCCACCGACGGGTACCAGCCTCTCAAAGCCTACTTGCAAACCCGTCTGCGGCGCGATGGCATTCCCGTGGAGTTGGACGAAATCCTGGTGACCCACGGTTGCCAGCAGTCGCTCGATCTGCTGCGCCGCGCGCTTGTTTCCTCCGGCGAGACGGTGGTTTGCGAGAACCCCACCTACACCGGTCTCTGGAATGTTTTCGAAGCGCCCGGAGTCCGTCTGCTGGGCGTTCCCGTCACGGCGGAAGGTATGGATCTCAATGCGCTTGGGGCGCTGCTCGAGCAGACGCGGGTCAAACTCATCTTCTGCAGCCCGAGCTTCCAGAATCCCACGGGGCACAGCATGCCGCTTGCGGCCCGCCAGCGCCTGCTGGAACTCGCGGTGCGCTTTCAGGTTCCCATTGTTGAGGACGACGTATACGGCGCACTGCGTTATCGCGGCCGCGCCATTCCCCCCTTGAGGGCCCTCGACGGCGCCGGTTTGGTCATCTATCTGAACAGCTTTTCCAAGGTCGGATTACCGGGCCTGCGCGTGGGTTGGATTGTGGCCTCGCGGCCGGTGATTGAGCGTCTCCGCTGGGCCAAGCAGCGCGCCGATCTGCACACCAACCTGCTCGGGCAAGCCGTGATCCAGGAATTGGGCTGCCGCGGCTGGCTTGACAAGTGGATCCGCAAGACATGCAAAGTTTACCAATACAAACAGGATGTGCTCCGGCACGCCTGCGAGAGGCACTTCCCGCCCGAAGCGCGCGTAAGCTATCCCGAAGGCGGCATGTCCGTTTGGGTGGAATTGCCGACGGGCCTGGATGCGGCGGAGTTACTCGTCAAAGCGCGGGAGCGCCGCGTGATTTTTGCGCCGGCGCGCTATTTCTATTTCCAGAACCCCAAACATAACGCGCTGCGATTGTGCTACACCGCCCTGCCCGATGATAAGATTGAGAAGGGCATTGCCATCCTGGGCGAGCTGCTGAAAACGGAGTTGCGCCGCGCGAAGAAGGGAAGGCGCCATGAGCCGTCCGGCGCGAGCGTGGCGCTCATCTGAATCCCGGGTCCAGGCGGAGGTCTTTGGAAGGCCTCGGGCCGTGGCCAAGAAATCCTTATCCTGAGAAGGAGTCATGTCATGTGGGAATATGATCAGCAAATGAAATTGAAAGTGGGTCTGGCGGAAATGCTCAAGGGTGGCGTGATCATGGATGTTACAACCGCCGAGCAGGCCAAGATCGCCGAAGACGCGGGCGCCGTGGCCGTGATGGCGCTGGAGCGCGTGCCGGCGGACATCCGTAAGGAAGGCGGCGTGGCCCGCATGGCCTCCATCAAAATCATCAAGAACATTATGGAGGTCGTGACGATTCCGGTCATGGCCAAGGCGCGCATCGGCCACTTTGCGGAGGCGCAGGTGCTCGAGGCCGTGGGCGTGGATTACATCGACGAAAGCGAAGTGTTGACCCCCGCCGACGAGGAGCACCACATCAGCAAGTGGTCCTATAAGGTGCCGTTCGTATGCGGGGCGCGCAACCTGGGCGAAGCGCTGCGGCGCATTGGGGAAGGCGCCGCGATGATCCGCACCAAGGGCGAAGCGGGTTCGGGTGATATCGTCGAGGCGGTGCGCCACCTGCG
>PMYF01000468.1:2062-10659 GCA_003171295.1 Acidobacteriota bacterium
CCGGTGCCGAACTTTTCGGCCGGTGGGATTGCCACGCCGGCCGACGCCTCACTCGTCATGCAGCTTGGCGCGGAGGCGGTGTTCGTGGGCTCAGGCATTTTCAAGTCCTCGGATCCTGCGCAGCGCGCCAAAGCCATCGTGCGCGCCACCACGCACTTCAACGAGCCACAAGTCGTGGCTGAGTGCTCCGCGGAAGTCGGCGAGGCCATGCGCGGCATCGATGTCCAGAAATTAGACCCCAAGGAACTGTTGCAGACGCGGGGGTGGTAGCTGCAGCGGTGATGTCCTCATCGCCGCTATATCCATGGTGGGAGGCGACGAAGTTGAAATACTTGGCCGTTATCGAAAAAGCTGGGAACAGTTTCGGTGCCTACGTGCCGGACCTACCCGGCTGCGCCGTCGTGGGGGAAACACGCGAGGAGGGCTTGCAGCTAATTCGCGAGGCCATTGAGCTTCATATCTCCAGCATGCGGGAACAAGGCGATCCTCTCCCGGAGCCGGTTTCGACGACCGAGTATGTACAGATTTGAAAGGGCTCAGGGGGCCATGAGCGGAATCGATCTCCAGAAATTAGGCCCCAAGGAGTTGCTGCAAACGCGCGGGTGGTAGGGAGCGCAGTCCACCATGGACGACTGACAACGGACGACAACTCTCTCTATGCATAACGGCCACAAACCCGTTGGTATTCTCGCCATTCAGGGCGACTTTGCGATGCACGCGAAGATGCTGGACCGCATCCGGGCTCCGTGGAAGTTGGTGAAGCACGCTCGAGACCTGGAAGAAGTCAGTGGGCTCATCATGCCCGGCGGCGAGAGCACGACCATGTTGAAGTTCTTCACGAACGAGGGGATGGGCGGGGCCATCACGAAATTCGCGGCGCAGGGGAACCCGGTAATGGGCACTTGCGCGGGGGCGATTTTGCTGGCAAAGGAAGTCCTGAACCCCACGCAGGAGAGATTAGGCTTGATTGACATTGCCATTGAGCGCAACGCGTACGGCCGTCAGGTTGACAGCTCCGTGCGGGCGGGCGAGTGCCCGGAGCTTGCCGACCGCCCCGTGGAAATGGTTTTCATCCGCGCGCCCATCATCCGGCGCGTGGGCGAAGGCGTTCGCGTTTTGGGCCGCTGCGGAGACCTGCCCGTCCTGGTCGAGCAGGGAAACATCCTGGCGGCGACGTTTCATCCTGAGTTAACGGAAGACGAAACTATCCATCGATACTTCTTAAAAAAATGCTTGATTAAGCGGTTTGGTGATGGAGTGATTGAGCCATGGAGTTAGCGGACGAATGGGCGCGTTTCCCAAACATGTCTATGGAAGAGGAAAACTTCTTCAATCAATCGCCAAAACACAGAATCACTCGATAACCCGACGACCCTATGACTCCAACCTCCTCCCGTCCTCTCAAGATTCTCTTCGTCTGCATCGGCAACTCCTGTCGCAGTCAGATGGCCGAGGCCTGGGCGAACCAATTCGGCAACGGTAAGGTGCAAGCGTCGAGCGCCGGCTCGCATCCCCTGGGCGAGATCACCGCGGACACTTACACCGTCATGCGCGAAAAGGGGATTTCCCTCGACGGGCAGTGGTCGAAGAGTCTGCGTGAAGTTCCGGTGGCGGAAATGGACGTTGTTGTGGGGATGGGCTGCGACGTGGCCTGCCCCGTGCCGGCGGGTTTCAAAGGGCGCCTGGTGGAATGGAATATTCCCGATCCTTATGCCCGGGGCATCGATGCTTTCCGCAACGCGCGCGATCTGATCGAGCGGCAAGTCCAGGCGCTGCTGGCCGACATGATTTTCCCCAAGGCCTCCGCCTAGCAGGGCATTCCCGAATCCGTGATAAGATGACGCATCGTGGGCAGAGCAGGGCGCCGTGGCGGTTGTGGCCGCTCGCGCCTTGCCAGGTTACAAGGTGAAGTTTCAGGGAGGATCCTGTGAAAGAGCATTCGGACAATTATGATGCGGAGTTGTTGTTGCGGCTTTACGATCTGCGGCGCGAAGCCAGGCTACGTCAGGCGCGGGAATGGCTGGGTCGGGAATTTCGGGCGAAGTCCCTGGCAGAGTTCATGCAGGTATGCCCGCCGGGTTCTGAGCAGAATGCGTCCTTTCGCATGGCCATCAGTTACTGGGATATGGCGGCTTCCATTGTCCTGCACGGACTCATCAAGGAAGAACTTTTCTTCGAGAACACCACTGAACTCTGGCTGACCTGGGAGCGCGCCAAGCCCGTGGCGCTCGAGATGCGCGAGCAAAACAAGAACCCCTGCTTGTTTAAGAATCTCGAGACCTTGGCGGAGAAGTACGCCGAGTGGATGTCCAAGCGCGCGCCCGAGGCGCTCGACTCGTACCGCAAACGGGTTTTGGATTCAGCGGCGCGCAAGAATCCCTAACCGCCTTCGCGCGCGGCCCGTTCGAGGGGCCGCGTCGCGCCCGCGATCCTTTCCTGTTTCGCCCGTTCCGTCTGCCTGGAGTGGCATTCTTCCCGGACAACTGCGCGCGTGGGGTGGTATCAGTGGGCCTCCGGGCGCGCATCCTGCACACTCTCATTTCAACCCGCCGTGGATGCGCTCCATCGCACCGCCAAAAGCACACACCGGTTGACTCTCATTTCGGGAAGAGCTAGGCTGGGGCCCATTTGATGGTTAGTTACTCTCCATTTGCATCGGGAAGTGCCGTGCGTCATCTCACGGGAGGCTGCACTCATGCGGACCCGACTCTGGATGCTCCTGCTTTGTATCACTCTTTATGCTGGCGCGAGGGCGGCCGATCTGCCCACCGCACCTTCTGAGGATTTGCTGAAAGTCTATGCCCAGCTCCGGGGGTTTCAGGGGAGCGAACAATGGGCCATTACGGAGAATGTTGAGTGGCAACGTGACGCCGCAACCTTCACCCTTCTCGACGGCCATCTCACTTTTGCCCAGCCGGTCGCGGGCCGCGTTTTGGCCGCGTACTTTGAAGGGCAGGGAAAGATTCAATTGAAGCCACCGACGTCCGCCCTGCAACACCAGATCGCACGCTTCGCCGGTGGCCCCGTCCTCCAGGATGAATTCAAGGAGGCGGTGTTTTTCTTCACCGACGATTCTTGGGAGCAATTACAGAAGCTGGTAAAGATTCGTCCGGGCGCCAGCGCCCAGACAGCGACGCATGCCTTTGAGGCCGCCCAGAAGAAATACAAAGAGAGTTTTAACGACTGGTGGGAAAACGAGCAAAAGGGAAACCTGGTGATGCGCAACCTCGCGGCGCGCATGCTGGCTGACCTGACGGATCCTTCGAGCAAAGGATTCTTCCTGGCGGATTTCAAGGGCCACCACCACGGCGACCTGCTTTATCAAATCAGTTGGAACCGCGATTCTTTGCTGCTGCCGTACTTCGCTAACGATGAAGAAGTCATGCTGATCCATTACAACCGCAACGAGTACTTCGAATGGTGGGCGGGTTTTCACCGGTCGGAGGAGTACGCGCACACGGCTTGGCCGGAGCACCGCACCTTGCTGGCGCATTGCCGCCAGGAAAATATTGACGCCGAGATCGGGAAGGACAATCGCCTTTCCGCGACGGCCGACATGAATTTCGAGGTGCCGGGTGGCACGGCGCGCGTGTTGCCGCTCAGCCTGAGTGGCGTCCTCCGGATTTCGTCGATCCTGGACGCCCAGGGCAAGAAGCTGGCTTTCCTCCAGGAAGCCCGCAACCTGGACAACGACCCCTGGGTGATCCTGCCAGAACCAGCGGCCGCCGGAAAAGCCTACACCCTCAAGATTGCATACGACGAGGACTCCTCCTCCCACGACAGCCGCATCGTGCACCAGCGCGGGTCGGGGCTCTTTTACGTCACCGCGCGCGAATCCTGGTTCCCGAGTTTCGGCGCTTTCGACGACCGTACCCGGTACTCGCTGCATTTCCTTTCGCCCAAGAAGTTCCAGTTTATCGCGACGGGCCGCTTGGTGAAGTCGGGAAAAGGTAAGGAGGGACTCGAGACCAACTGGGATTCGGATGTTCCGTTGAGTGTCGTAGGCTTCAATTACGGGGATTTTGTGGAGAAAAGTCAGTCCGACTCCGATTTGACCGTCACCGCGTATGGGGGCAAGGAGATTCCTGATGAGTTAAAGGGATTGGGTAACGCGATTGACATGGCGGAGCTCTCGGGCGGCATCAACGGGCCCAGGAATCTCGATGCTCAGTTAGGGATTGCCCGGGGCGGGTTCAGCACGGCTGCGAACACCCAATACGCGGCGGGGGTCAGCTTCCAGGCGCTTAAGCTCTACGAGTACTATTTCGGGAAGCTCCCTTTTAAGACAGTGGCCGTAACCGAGCAGCCGGTGCGGGGGTATGGGCAGAGCTGGCCCACGCTCATCTTTCTTCCCTACGACTCCTTGCTCGATAATACCACGCGGCATCAGCTTCATCTGCAAGACAGCGCGGAAGGGCGGGAGTTTTACAACATCGTTGCCATCCACGAAATGGCCCACCAATGGTGGGGACACGCCGTAGGCTGGAAGACTTATCGGGACCAGTGGATGTCCGAAGGGTTTGCCGAATTTTCCGCCGGCCTCTATTTGAAGAAATTTCAATCCAAGGATTTCCGCGCCTTCTGGGACCTGAAACGCAAATGGCTGCTTTCGAAGAACTCCGAGGGACACAGGCCGGTTGATGTGGGGCCGCTCTACCTGAACTACCAGACGAACGCCCACCTGGAACCGCGAAACTCCATGTACCTGATCTATTACAAAGGAGCTTACGTCCTGGAAATGCTTCGCATGCTTCTCGAAGACCCCCGGCTGCCTGAGCCCGATGCGCGCTTCATGGCCATGATGCACGAGTTCGTAACCAGCTTCGCCAATCGCAACGCCTCCACAGCGGACTTTCAGCGCATCGTGGAGAAACAAATGGGCGAACCGATGGACTGGTTCTTCAATGAGTGGGTCTATGGCACGGAGGTTCCGGAATACGATTTCAAGTATGCACTGAAGCCCGGTGACGGGGGCAAAACCACTCTACAGCTCTCCCTCGCGCAATTGGGCGTTTCGGATCAATTCGAATCGCGAGTACCAGTATACGCGACGGTGGGTGGAGTTGCGCGACGGTTGGGATTCCTCAAAGTCAAGGGATCGAAAAGCACTCAAGCGGAGACCTCACTCCCCGTCCATCCCGACAAGGTTACCCTGGACGAGTACCACGATTTTCTAGCCATCGAGCGCCAATAGGTGAGCAACCCTGTTGGCGCTGATCGCAACTCCCAACCTGCGGAGAGGTGTCATGCGGAGATATGTCCCGGTCTTCCTTGGTTTCATCCTGTTTGCTTCCCTGACGGCGCAGGCTCAGCAGAGCCCGCGGCCGATTCCTTCTCTTGAGCACGTGGGCTCGCACTTTCGCCTCCTGGTTGATGGCAAGCCGTTTCTGATCCTCGGCGGGCAAGCGCACAACTCCAGCGCCACGAATCCCCAGGACCTCGAGCCCGTCTGGCGCTCGCTCACTGCACTGCACGCCAATACTGCCGAAGTGCCGGTTTATTGGGAGCTCATCGAGCCCCAGCCCGGACAGTTTGATTTCCATCTTGTGGACGAGGTCCTGGCCGGCGCGCGGCGCAACCACTTGCGACTGGTGCTCCTGTGGTTTGCGTCCTGGAAAAATGGTGAGATGCACTACACGCCGGAGTGGGTGAAGCGCGACAAGACTAAATTCCGGCGTGTCGTCGGGGCCCGCGGCGAGGAGCTCGAAATCCTCTCGCCGCTCTGCGAGGCCGCACGCGACGCCGACGCGCGCGCCTTCGCCACGTTGCTGGAACATCTTCGCCGTGTGGATGAAGCGGACCGCACCGTCATCATGATACAGGTTGAGAATGAAACCGGCCTGCTGGGCACGGACCGTGATTATGCTCCCGAGGCCACGCGCCGATTCACGGGGCCGGTCCCGGCGGAGTTGATGGCTTACCTCTCCGCGCATCGAGACGCCTTGGTTCCAAGCCTGAAGGCGGCATGGGCAGCAGCGGGTTTCCGCTCCGCGGGAACCTGGCCAGAGGTCTTTGGCGAACTCGCGCCGGAGGTCTCTACCGCCTGGCACATCGCCCGCTATGTGGACAAGGTCGCCGAGGCCGGCAAGCAGGTATACCCGCTCCCTATGTATGCGAATGTCTGGCTGATCAATCCCGGGAAAGCGCGCGCGGGGCAGTGGCCCAGTGGGGGGCCCACCGAACATGTCCTGGACATCTGGAAGGCTGCGGCGCCGCACCTGGACCTGCTGGCTCCGGATATCTATCTTCCTACATACAGGGAAACTTGCATTACGTACACGCGTCTTGACAATCCTCTGTTCGTTCCGGAAGTACAATTCATCCCCCACAATGCCGAGAACGCTTTCCTGACGTTCGGCGGCTACGACGGCTTGGGCTTCAGTCCTTTTGGGATCGATAATGCGGTCGAGGATGGCAAGGTCACCGCGACGGCGGCGGAATATGAAGACACCTATCGCGTGCTGAGCCCGCTGCTGGACCTGCTCGCCGCGAAACAGGGGAGTAATAAACTGCACGCCATCATCCAATCTGAGGATGGGGGGCAGTCCGTGCGGCTGGACAAGAGGCTTGTGGCCGTAGTGGATTTCACGAAACCTTACTCACCAGAAGGGTCACGGGGACGAGGAATGATTGTCGAACTCGCGCCCGATGACTACGTGGTGGTCGGCGCCGGGTTCACGGTCGCGTTTCGTGAGCTGACCGGCCCACCGCGCGATGCCCAGTTCCTCTCCCTGGAGGAAGGGACTTTCGAAGGCGAGCGCTGGGTTCCCACCCGCCGGCTGAATGGCGATGAGTTGCATGTCTTGCTGCCGGAAAAAGCCAGAATCTTGCGCGTCCGCCTGCTGCGCGAGAGCGAACCCTCCGCGCACTGAGTGACCGACTCACGCTTTGGCGAGGTAAGATTCGAATTGTTTCTGCCAAGCCTGGGGGGTGGTGTGGATGGCGCGGTCGAGGGAGGAGGCGCGCAGGCCCCACATGCGAGCGGCGGTCCGGCAATTTTGGATTTTCAATTTTGGATTGGCGGGGCGATCATCGGACGCATGTAATGCTCCCCCACAATCGCTATGATTTGATGTCCTTCGCGACCCCAGGCGAAAGCCGCTTGCGGTATCGCCAAGAAAGCCGCAAGGTAAGCCACGGTCACGAAGATGGCGCAGTTCCCTCTAGAGTCAAGGGGGTGAGAAACACCCCAGACCTCATACAAGGGAGGTCCGCGCTTCAACCCTGCGGGCGGGGCGCAATTCGGACATCTAGACACCCTCCTAAAGGATCTTTCCCTACCGGCAGGAAATAGTCATGGCGTTTTCTCTCAATTCGTAGGCTCTAGTGTGTATTCTAATTTTATTCTTGACATCGGTAATAACCGTGTGTACACTAGAACCTGAGGCCAGCGCCCGCTGGCTGACTTGNNGGCCGCGGACCTATACAACGGGTCGGCGTAACCCATAGATCAGTAGGCAGAAAGCAGTAGGCAGTATGCTGATTCCTGGCTCCTGACTCCTGCCTGCTGAACGCGTTTTTGCTGCTGGAGGTTACTGTGTCGCTCGTCAAAAAACACAAAATGACAGAGAAGCAACTGGCCGCGAATCGGCGGAACCAAAAGCTTTGCCACGGCCAGGTGACGGTCGAGGGCCGCGAGCGCATCCGCACCGCCCACTTGCGCCACGGGTTTTACGCGCAGGCGGAGGAGGTGGCTTTGCGCGCCCTGGGCGAAGAGCCGGCCCACTTCCAGGAACTGCTGGAAGGACTCTGGGAGGAATATAACCCCGCCGGCGTCTCGCAGGAAGGATTGGTGATCCGTCTGGCGCGGGCCATGTGGCTGATGAATCGCGCCGACCGCATGCAGGAAGGCTACGCCGTGCGGCAGGCCAAGGACGTGAGCCTGACCCGGGAAGACCGGCTGCACGTTCAGATGATGCGGCTGAAGATGACGGCGGACAGTTTGCGGTTGCTCGTCCAATCGGTGGCGCGCGAGAATTACGTCACCACTTCCGCCGACCTTGAGATGATGAAGAACTTGCACCAGGAGGGAGAGTCGAAGGACATGGGCGAAATCGCTCTCGCCCTCTTCTACCAACTTCAGCCGCCGGGCGAACAGGCTGAGGGCGGGCGCGGCTCTGACCCCGAGGCGAATGTTCGCAGGGTCATGGCAAAGATCCGGGACATCTTTGGTCTGAGCACGTCCGAAGCTGACTTCGAAAGGATCATCGTGCCGGATTCCAGCCCACCACAGGAAGGCCAGCAGGATGCTGCCGCTGCCGAAGCGGCGGAATGGGAGGCGCGTGAGCGGGCGCGGCAGCTTCTGGAGAATATCCTCAAGCGGCAAGTGGAGCTTTGCGAGGCTCAGCGCAAGGCGACCCTGAAGGAGTCCCTGGCGGGCCCGTCGCCCTACGAACGCGCCGCGGAAATCGCGCCCACCCATCCCAACGCGCGGCTCATGCGGAGAATGCAAGATTCCAACTTTCGGGAAGTCCGGCGGGTCACCAACCTGCTGCTGAAGATTAAACGCCACCAGCGCAGGGTGGAAGCTTTAGCAGGTTGATGAAAAACTCGCTGGAGTGTCATCCTGAGGAGCCGTAGGCGACGAAGGATCTCTG
>PMYF01000182.1:0-685 GCA_003171295.1 Acidobacteriota bacterium
GAGGGTGTCGGCATGCTGGTGCTCGGCATTGAATCCAGTTGCGATGAAACGGCCGCGGCGGTGGTCGCAGACGGCGCGGAAATTCGTTCCAGCGTCGTGGCCTCCCAGGTCTTGACCCACGAAAAATATGGAGGCGTGGTCCCCGAACTCGCCTCTCGCGAACATCTGCGCAACATTGAGCCGGTGGTCGAGGAGGCCTGCCGGCAGGCCCACCTGACCATCCGCACCGTGGACGCCCTCGCCGTCACCGAAGGGCCGGGCTTGATCGGCTCGCTCCTGGTTGGACTCGTCTATGGCAAAGCGCTGGCGCTTTCCCTCGGCAAGCCGCTGGTCGGCGTGAACCACCTGGANNCGAGAGGCGGCCCTTCCCGCCCTCACGCTGGTGGTCTCCGGGGGGCATACGAGCTTGTTCCTCGCCGCGGCCAGCCCGCACGCCGCAAACCCTTTCACTTACTCCCAGCTCGGCCACAGCCGCGACGACGCCGCAGGCGAAGCCTTCGATAAGGTCGCGAAGCTCCTGGGCCTGGGGTACCCCGGCGGGCCGATTATCGACCGGCTGGCGCGCTACGGTAATCCCCACGGGGTGGATTTCGGCCGCATCAAGATGAAAGGGAATCCGTTGGATTTCAGTTTTTCGGGGCTCAAGACCGCGGTGCTTTACCGGGTGCGCGGCACCGAACTTGCC
>PMYF01000182.1:765-2791 GCA_003171295.1 Acidobacteriota bacterium
TTTGAAGCCTTCTTCCCTTCCCCCGCGCTCTCGACCGACAACGCCGCCATGATCGCCGCTGCCGGCTACTACAAACTCCAGGCCGGTGAGCGCGCCGGCATCACCCTCACCGCCCACGCCTCGTTTCCCCTCGGCACAAAGTAAGGGTGTAGGGGCATGCACCTCTACTGGCGCGTGCGCCGTAATAGCCATCGCGGGCCGGCAGAATATTACGATTTTTCTCCCCGGGCCCTTGATTCCGCTAAAATGGACGCGTTCTTTGAGCAGGCAAGCGCAGTTAATTCGTCGTCCGCAGAGCGGGATCAAGCGTGGCCCGCCCGGCGCCATCAAGGAGAATCCATGGAACCGATCAATCGACGCAATTTCATGAAGAGCGTAGCCGGAACGGCCGCCCTGGCCGCGCTGGAGGGCGGAGCGGCCCGGGCGGCGGACACTGGCCTGGTTTTCCTGTCCACCTGGGCGCACGGCAAACCGGCCAACGAACGCGCCGCGGAAATCTTCAAAGGCGGCGGCAGTCTTCTGGATGCCATCGAGAAAGGCATCAACGTGCCGGAGAGCGATCCGGCCGTAACGAGTGTCGGCTATGGCGGCCTGCCCAATGCCGAGGGAGTCGTCGAACTCGACGCCGCGATCATGGATGGGACGCGGCACCGCGCCGGCTCCGTGTGCAACCTGCACATGATCAAGAACCCTATTTCCGTGGCGCGCCTGGTGATGGAAAAGACCCGCCACACCACGCTGGCGGGCGAAGGGGCATTTCGCTTCGCATTGAAGATGGGGTTCGAACCTCAAACGCTACTGACACCGGAAAGCCTGAGAAAGTGGGAAGAATGGAAAGTTAATCCCAAGCACGAAACCTTCTGGCTGGACGCGGAACACCATGACACGATCGGCATGGTGGCAAACGACGGAAAGGGGCACGTCCTCTCCGGCTGCTCGACCTCCGGGCTCGCCTTTAAGATTCCGGGCCGCGTGGGCGACTCGCCACTGGTGGGCTGCGGAGTCTACGCCGATGACAACGTGGGCGCAGCTTCGGCAACAGGGGATGGCGACGTGATGACGAATTACTGCACCAGCGTCTCCATCATTCACGCCATGGCGCGCGGGGCCTCACCACAGGAAGCCTGCCTGGAACTGCTGCGCCACATGGTCAAGACGGACCCCAAGAACCGGGAGGCGCAAGTTGGGGTGGTCGCCATCAACACGCAGGGAGAGATCGGGGCAGCCTGCATCAATAGTCGTGCCCGTCTCAAGTACGCGCTCTGGCGAAACGGCGAAAGCCAGCTTCTGGATTCCGTCATGTTGATTTAGCCCCAGGACTGAGAGGGCCGAGTGGACACCTTCAGGATTTCCCTCCTCGTTGAGGAGGGGATCAAGGGGGGGTGCCCGGTGCCCTTCCGGGCGCGACCATGGCGGATCCCGGACCAGTCGTGGTCCCTTCCGCCCGATCGGGAGCCCATATCATCCAGATCAGCGTGGCTGCAACCAGGACCATGAGGGCTACTCCGTTCCAGCGAAAGAATTCATGGGGTTGCCCAAACGACTCCAGCAGCGGCCCCGCCAATTGGGTACACAATAGAACCGCCACATAAGCAAGAATGTTATCGCGCAAGAAGAGCCCCGCCACCCCGACGGCCACCAACAGCGGAAGGAAGCTCGCAACCCAACCCACGGCGTAGGCCGCGAGAGAGTGCGCCTTGGCAGGCCCCAGCGAAACCAGCACCAGCGCGATCACCGCCCAAAGCCACCACGCCCGCAACTGCCATCCCAGGCGCACGACAAAGATGGCCAAGCCCGCCAGGGCGGCGTAGACCAGAGACCAGAGGAGGCTCGGGAAGAAGAACCCAAGGGCGGGCCAGGCAGTATTGAAGGCGGCCGGGAAGAGGTCAGCCCGGATGGGCATGTGGGCATGAAAGACCGTGGCCAAGAACGCATCCAGCCGCATCAACCCGGCGCGCGCGGCGATGCACAAGACAATTGCCACCACGGCATCGCGACGCCACACCCGGCGCGCCGACCCACGAAA
>PMYF01000972.1 GCA_003171295.1 Acidobacteriota bacterium
TCCACGGAACACACTTCCCCGCCCTTCGCGTGCCTTCCATACCTCGCGACCTGCGCCAGTCGCCACGTCGGCCACACGGATCGACCAGGGCAGGCCAGCACGCTTGGGACCGAAGAGGGTGCCTTCCTTTGAGGCGGAGAATCGCAGGAAGGCGATCTGCTTGCCATCTGGCGACCATGCCGGTTCTGCGTCCCGGTCCACGCTCGGATCGAGATAACGCAGGCTCTTCTGGAAGAAGTTGTAAACGCCGATGAAGCTGTGATCCTCGCGGGCGCTCACGAACGCCACGCTCATGCCGTCGGGCGACCACCGCAACGACTCGGCTTTTCCTTTGGCGTGGATGAGTTGTGCCGGCTTCTCGGTGCTCGCAAGCTTCGTGATCCAAACCTGGTCCTTGTAAACGAACGCCATCCCATCGCCTTGGGGCGAGACGGCGGGGGAATGTCCTTCGCCCAGCTTGCGCGGGGGGCCGTCCTCGAGTGAAACAACCCACACATCCTGCTCCGCGCCCTGCGGATTGCTGCGCGGATTCGGCGCTTCATGCAGGGTCTCGAAATCTCCGCCGCGCGTGAATAGAATGGCCCGCGCGTCCGGGGTCCACGCGAGTTCGGCGATTTCCTGCCCGTCATCCTCCGCGTAGGAGGTAATCGCCCGGGCCCGGTAGTCGGGAGGCTCCGCCACCCAGATGTTCCGCACTCCGCGTGCATCGAAAACCCATGCTACCTTGCCACCCGTGGGCGCCGCGACCATTCCCGAAGGGAACGGCGCGCTCATCAACTGCTCGAGCGTGATTGGCTCCCGTTGCGCGATCGCCAACGAAGAACAGACCAGCGCCATGGCCAGCGTCCAGAACCGGCGGCATCGACCCGCTTCTCGCTTCATGGAAGACTCCTCACGGCTTCGGTGAAACATTCCTGGTGCGGTCCCGGCAAGCCACCGAAAGAACCTGCGCGCGTCCACCGAACAGGGGAAGATTGCAGAATGTATTCTATACTGCCGCGCAGGGTGGGAGTTGGCTGAGATGATTTGCCGAACGAACCGCGACCTGCAGCTTATCGCACCAGCGTGACCTCGGCAGGCGCAGCCGGCTGAAGACGCTGGAGAGCATGCTCCACTTCCACGGGCTTGAATCCGAATGGACCTGGCGGGCTCTTATAGGCGACACGCCCCGCGCGGTCGATCACGTAGAGCCGGTCCGGCCAAGCGGTATAAGCCGATTCCGTGGAGTTCTCGAGATCGTCGATGACGGCGGGAATGTGCAGTACCAGCTTGGTCGAGCAAGTATCGGCCACGGCGCAGCGTTCGCCCAGAGTGGTGGGGCTTGAAACCGAAATCTTTTCCTTTTGATTGTCTTCTGTCTGCCAGGCATCAACAGGGTGGGCTTCCAGGATGTAAACCACCAAGAAGGCCACGCGGTCTTTATATTGATCGTAAAGCTTGTTGAGCGCGGGAACCTCCCGGCGAAAGGGTGGTCAAGTGTAGCTCCCGAAGACGAGCACCACGGGCTTTTGCCCGCGAAATGAGGCGAGAACGATTCGTCCGCTTTTATCGCCCGTGGGCAAGTTGAAGTTCGGAGCCGGATCGCCGACCCGGAGACGCCCCGCCCGCGCGACGAACCAGAGTGGCTTGAAGGGAACCACCATCAGCAGCGGCTCTGGCACGTGCCGCATCACTTTACCGAACAAGATGGGTTGGCGCATCACAGCAATCAGGGCGCCCATCAGCGCCACGTAGGCAGCCACCAAAACCATGGCGTATTTGCGGAAGTTGCGCATCAGGTTTTTTGCCTTGCCAAGCCCTACCAACCAATCTACCACAGTCGCTGGAAATCAGGAAACCGGCAGGCGAAACGCTCACAGATCCAGTGGGGCGAGCAACTCCTCGATGTTCGTTTCATCCACCAGCAGGTTCAGCCACTCACCGCGCAAGCCGGGGAGTTCGTCGAGGGCCCGGAACAAACGCATTTTGGCAACCGCGTACATCTCTCCGGAATCCAGTTCGCGTCCGTGGGCAAGCTGCCAGGCCGCGAGTGCGCGGTCCGATACAAACACACGCAGGGTGAAGGGGGGCTTCTGGTCAGGGGTGACAACGAAAACATAATCATTGCCCGGGCCCTGCCCCTCCGGGCGATTGACAGCCCGGCTCCACACGAAAAAGTACCGGTAGGAGGTGCCGGTCTCTGCCGCGTAGAACTTGTAGCGACGCGCCATCCCTGTCCCCTATCGCCGGGATTCCTGTTCCCGTGACCGCCCGGCACGGCATCCCAGCATGTATGGGCCGCCGCCGAATCAGCGAGGTTTATCGGAGCTGCGCAAGAAGATGGCCTGACCCGTGCCCAGGACGATTTGCGTAACGTGGTCCGGGAGCAGAATGGGTTTGCTCAAATCAAACTTGTAACGGGGCTGCAAATAATTCTCGACCACGAAGTCCACGAGCCAGCTCGGCACGGTCATCGATCCCACGGTCACGCTTTCGATCTGTGCCTTTGCTTGCCGATTTCCTGACTGGATTTTGCCCGTCGCGGTCACATGCTGGGTCCCTTTGAACATCGCCGCCATGACCTTCGGACCCCAGTCGTTGGGGTTGGTGTATACATGGCTGAACTCTTCGAAGTTCACGTCCGCAACCCCCACCACATGCTCGGGCAAGAAACGAACCGCGGGATCGCGCACGCCGGCCGGAAGGAATTCCCGGCCGTGAACCTTCAGGTAGGAGTTGGCCTCGTTCTCCGTAATCACCACCGGCGAGTGGGCCTGAGCGGACCCCGCATCCACCGTTTGCAGGGTTCGCAACTTGGCTTCCAACGCTTGCGCCGATGCTTGAGCCGCATCCGGCCCGGTCGCGCTGCCTGCGAACGCCCCACCAAGCACGAGCAGGGCCGCCGCCAGGGCGGCCACCGTAAACGGGCGGAGGGGAAACTGCGTGACGGCAATCTGATGTCGCCCTCGATGGGCTGGAATCGACCTAGCTCTCACTCTCACAGTTGTCCCTCGCAATGATGCTATGACTAACCCTGTTAAGTTTCAGTTCCCGCTCAACCGCCGGGGGCGTTCCCGCGCCGCCTACTCACGCCCGCGCGAAACGATCACCTGCGGAGTGACCACAAGTTTATCAAACGGCCCCGACAGGTGCGCCTCCGAATAGCCCGCGCCGGGTTTGAGTTCATTCTCACGCGCCAGCCAGCGGCGGCGCAGGTGTCGCAGGTCGGT
>PMYF01000397.1 GCA_003171295.1 Acidobacteriota bacterium
CAACTGGCAGAAGGGCATCAGTCTGCCCTGCTATATGAAGTCACTCTGGCGGCACCTGCACGACCTGTGGTCCCTGCACCGTGGCTACCAGGTTTACAAGGAGCGCGTGAACAACGAGGAGGTTACCCACGTGCAGCGCGACGGCCCGGTCCATCCCGGCTGGGTCGAGGTGACAGTCGAGGACGCGTGCTGTGCGATTTGGTTCAACGTGCAAGGCTACTTGCATGAGTACTTGAAGCAGCGGGCCGAGTCCCACCCAAAAGCCGAAGTCAGAAATCAGCAGCAAATGGAAAAATGTCTGGATAATGAACTGGCACAGGCCAAGTTGGACCGAGACATACTGAGGATGAAAGTAGCGCAGGGGCGCGCATGAAGGAGGCAGCACAATGACCGACTGGAACCGCAGATTTTTGACGTTAGCTCTGCACATCTCAACTTGGTCCAAGGATACGTCAACCAAACTTGGATGCGTGATCGTGGGACAGGGCAATGAAATCCTTTCGACCGGATACAACGGCCTTCCGCGTGGCTGCAACGATGCCGTGCCCGCACGCAACGAACGTCCGCTCAAGTACCGGTGGTACGAGCACGCCGAGCGAAACGCGATCTATAACGCCGCGCGAAATGGAATTGCGCTTCTCAACTCCCGCATCTACCTGCTGAGTCTTGCGTGCTCTGACTGCGCGCGGGCTATCATCCAGGCGGGCATCGCGGAGATCGTCACAACCCCGCCTGAGTACGACAACCCGCGCTGGGGAGGTGAGCTTCGCATAGCTACTGAGATGTTCCACGAAGCCCACATACCTATCACCATCGTGGATATGGGTAAAAGCGTAATCGATAACCCTGTATAATCCGCAGCCTAACCGCATCTAGGAGGATTCTTGAAAGCCTATTTAGCCGCACACTACTCTCGCAAAATGGAAGCCATCCAGGCCGTCCACGACCTGGAGGACATGAATATCGAGGTGGTCTCCACTTGGCACAAGGAGCGGCACAAACCCAGCACATCGATGCACGAAGTGTCCAGCGCCTTCTGCCGGAGAACCGCCAAACGTGATATCAAGGAGCTGCAGTCGGCGGACACATTTATCCTACTCTCGGTGGACCCGGACTTCAAGTTCACACGGGGCGGGCATTGCGTTGAGGAAGGATGGGCACAGGCTTTGAAGTTGAGGTTTTTGTTGGTGGGACCCAGGCAGAACGTGTTCTGCTACCTGCCGGGCATCAAACGGGTGAAGACGTGGGAGGCGGGGAAGCGATGGCTGGCCAAGCAGCTTACGGCGACGATTGGCCAGTACGCGGATTACATAAATTTTTCAACCCTGGCCCGGTTTATCCCGATCGACGCATGGGGCCGAGCAAAGCCGCTGCCCAAACAGCGTGGCAAGAAGATTCGAATATTCAAAGGAGCCAAATGCCCAAACACAAAACGACCACGAAAGACTATGCGACCTTCAAAGAAACAATCGTAAAGTGGATGCGCACATTTGGCCTGACTGACTGGCAGCTGGAAACCCAGCATAAGGAAATCCCTGACCACGAGTCCGGGTCAGCGGCGTGTGCCATTACGAACTTTGATATCAGCGCGCGCAGTGTTCTCTTCACCTTGAATACCACCTGGCTTCGACCCGCGCCCAGTTTGGAGATTGAAGCCGTGGCCTTCCACGAGGTAGTGCACCTGCTACTGGCCCCGCTCACGAGCGAGGCCACCAACAGGTACACGACTCATGCGGTTCTGGAAAGCATTGAGGAGTCCATCGTGGTGCGGCTAGAGAACGCCTTTATGTCTACTACGCTTAGTTTTCGTCCACAAAATTAACATGAGGTGCACTATGACAATGAACTCTCAAAATCCCGTAGGAAAGTGGTTTGGTAAAAAGGGCTTCATCCAAGTGACAATTTGTCCTGAAGGAGAGGGCGGGCCGCGCCACCTTACTAGGCGGACTACACTAAAAAAAGCCTTTGTCGATGCCAGTAAGGCTTTTAGCCGGTATCAGAATGAGGCTTCCTCTACAGCGACTAGGTTAAAGATGCGTACTAGTCAACAGCGGCGTCAACGACGCGAACAGCCTACTCCTCCCCCCACGGCGCTTGGGCAGGAAATGTAGCTCTGATCCACTGATATGTTGGGTCCGCCTTCCGCTCGGAGGGCGTCATCGACTTCGACGCTTGCTTTAAGTATGCGGCCTTCTTCTTGGTTAAAACTAGCGCCATAGCCGCTTTCTCCTGGTCGTTCATAACAGCCCACACCTGAAGAAAATCCTTCATCCCCAGACGGGAGGTTTGAGTATACAGCCTCCCGAGGTCCGGGTCCATGCCGGTCGTGTCGTGGGCAATCCGCACGATGCGCTTGGCTTCCTGCACAGAAATCTGGCCTTCCTCCACCATCTTGTAGATGTCCTCGGTACGCAGTTTTCCGTCATGCAGCTGGAACTCGTACTCCTGCATGAGTTGGTGCTTGCGCAGTTCGGCTGGGTCCACCGGCCCCTGCTCGTTCCGACTTGACACCAACTTCGCGGCCAACTTCTGGGCCTCGTCCCGGAAGGGAGTGACGGTCAATCCGCCCGCCTTCAGAGCCTGTTCCCCAGTCGTCAGTTGTGGCATCTCGCCCGTCAGAGCCTTACCAACGGCCTGTAACGGAATAGGCATGATGTTACGGGTCAGGTCCATGGTTTGCTGCCAGGGCGTCAACTGACGCCCAAAGGCATCGCGCCCGTGAACGACTTCCGCGAGCGCGCGGGTCTGCGGGCTGGCCCGGCCCTTAAAGAAGCCAACCGGGTCTTCAGCTAAATGCAGCATGTCCGTGGGCAGTGTACGAATCGAGTAGACCTTCTCCCGGCCCTGGTCGTCCTTCACCGCCACGCCGAACGGTGCTTCGTTATGGGCTTGGCCAGTATACATCAGATTCAGAACCCGGGCAGTCATCCACATCCCGGCGACCATATACGTCATGTCCCGCCGTAGTAGTTTCCCGCCAGTCGGGTCGAACATCCGTTTGACCATTCGAACTTCTGACTCCAGCCAATCTGGTGCCAAGGTCATCAGGCGCAGGAAGTCCTGCGTTCCGGCAGCCCGGCCCATGTCCTTGTAATTGAGCATGCCCAGCCGCTCGTTGGTCTCCAGCGCGGCGGCGCGCGCCGACCCCCGAACCTTGTCTAATCCTTGGAAGTCCCGATGTTCCGCCACAAACTTCTCGTATACCTGGTCGTTCTGAAACATCTTGGTGTACCGGTTATCCATCTCTT
This sequence comes from Acidobacteriota bacterium, assembly GCA_003171295.1. Taxonomy (GTDB): domain Bacteria; phylum Acidobacteriota; class Terriglobia; order UBA7540; family UBA7540; genus Bog-366. Next base: position 3,249 of record PMYF01000397.1, read on the forward strand.
TGCCAACCAGAACCTTCAGACTGGGCAGCAGCCGTTCGAACGTGAACTTCTGCAGCCAGTTCTGGTAGTCCCGGACGCCGGGCACCAAGCTGACGAGCCCCTTGTTCCCCGAGGCGATGTTACCCTCCTGGTATTGCGTCTCCTCCATCATGTTATACCGCTGCCCGAGTTCGAGAGAGTTCTCCACTAGGCGTGCGAGTTGCGGGTCCGTCTTCAGGTCCCACTTCACGACACGCGGCAGCACCCCGCTCATGATTGAGCGAAGCGCGATCTGCGGAATATGAAAGGGCGACAACGACAACAGGGTTTGCTTGGCCACGCTGCCAACCTTCAGCAGCGGCCCAAGAATTGGATTCTTCTTTAGAGCCGACTCGTCTATCCCGAACATTCTGGTAGTGTAGTCATACAGTTCAGGATGCACGCGCAGTTCGCCGTTGACCATAACCTTGGTCCCGTCC
>PMYF01000600.1 GCA_003171295.1 Acidobacteriota bacterium
TGGCCGAGTGGCGGCTCCCATCGGCGCTCCAACTTCTCGAGCCAAGGCACGACCCATCGGTCATAAGCGCGAACGCTGGAGGCGCGCAGGGTCTTGCGCCGGAGGACTCTGCCCGTCAAGAACCACGCCAGGGCGCCCGGGAAGTTGAAATAGCGAAGCACTTCGAGGCGGAAGCCCTCAGTGACTAGCTTGCTAGCCAATTCGGCCTTACTGTACCGGCGGTAATGCCCGAAATTCCTGTCCAAGGAGCCGTACAAAGTGGCGAGCGCCAGGGCGAATATGATGATCCGGCCGCCCGGAACCAGCTTCGTAAACCCCGCCCGCAGGAAGTCCTGGTCGCGAGCGACATGCTCGATGACATTGACCGAGATCAGGGTATCCATTCCCGCAAAGAGTCCATCGGTCTGCAAGAACCCTTTGGCCACCTGGACGCGCGGATCAGCGGAGAATCGGCGGGCCAGATCCGGAAAGAGGTTTTCGGCGGGCTCCACCAGGGTAAGTTCGGAAACCTGGGTCGCCTGCAAGAGTGCAGCCGCAAAGTTGCCCACCCCGGCGCCAACCTCGACCGCCCTCTTGCCAACATAAGGGCCGGCATGACTCAAGATCCAGCGATAGTAGTTCCGGGCCTCAGCCATGGCCTCGAGTTCGTTGCCGCCGTAGGAAAAGGAGGTGAGTCCCAGCTTGCGGTCCGCGGGCACGGGCACGGCACGCTGGTCCCGCTCGAGTTGCTCACGCGGGGCCGCGCCGTCCGCTGGGTTCCGCCGGGAGATGGTCATCGAGCCAGCCCCCTCCCCGCGTCAGGCTCAGTTCCCGAAGTCGCGGCGGGTAGAGCGGGCAGGCCCGGCGCGCAGGGTGCGCGCTGTGGCTGAAGCAGGCAGGAGATATCGTATAACCTGACCCACCCATCCGGGCTGCGATAGACCTCGGGCAGGCCTGACATTAGTTGCGCCACCCGCGCCCGCATCGACGGCACAGCGTCCTCCTCATCAATAATGAAATCGTCGAAAGAGGTCAGCCAGTAATGCGCTTGAACCACGGCGGCCGTGTCAGCCATGCGCGCCATGTCACGTTCCAGGGCGCGCCAGTCATGCGTATAGCTGAATTCAGTTGAGAAAGCGATGGGGATTACGGTTTGACGGCCCGTGTAGAGGTAAACCCGGCCGTCCTCACAGGCTACTAGGCGATCTTCCCGGAGGGTGTTTTTACGGATCCAGTCGTAGGCTTGAGCCTTGTCCTGCCTTAAGCGCGCGGCCTGCGGTTCGGCGGAAGGATGCGGCCGATAAAACTGCAAGGTATTCCAGACAGCGATCCCGGCCAAAGCGGCCAAACCCGCCGATATGACTCCGGCCAAAATTCTCTCGCCCGTGCCTCCGGCCCTCAGTGCGCCCCCCAGCAAGCCCGCCAGGTGCTTTCCTTCCACCCACAGGCCCAAGCAGAAAAGCGGCACAAACAGCAGGAGGAAGCGGTCCATCACGGGGTAGTTCCACAGCAGGAGGACGCCCGAGTAGAGAGCGAAAACGAAGTGCAGGGGTTTCCATTCCTCGCCGCGTGCCTGGCGCAGGATGCCCGCCAGGGCAATCAGCATCAGCGGAGCGCCCAAGGCCGTAGCTGCGAAGCCGGTCCCTATCTTGAGCGCCGGATGCAGCCAGTACCAGGCGGGGGTTTCCAGGAACGCGCCCAGATTGCCCCGCAACATGCTGAGGAAGACGTAGCCGTTGGGGATGCAGAACTTCCACACCTTCGGGTAGCTGGTGTAGTAAGCGAGGGTCTGTTGCCACCCTAGCGGCAGGTTGGCAGCGTGGTAGGGCAACCCCTCAGCGCTGCCCGCGAGTGACATCCGGCCGGCCCATAGGGCGGCAAGCACGAATGGAGCAGCTCCCAGGCAAACGCCCGCGGCTTGACGAAGGGCTCGGCGAAAGAGGCCCGCCATGACGATGCCCCCCACGACCGCCACGCCCACGCTGCGCGTTATCACGGCGAGTCCGGCCAGAACTCCCACCAGAGCCGCCAGCGGAAGCCGGCCACTGGCGCGCATGGCTTTGTCGGCGAGCAGCGCCGCGCCCAGCGCCAAGAGCATTAACAGCGAATCACTCATCACGGAGCCGCTGACCATCAGAAAAACCGGTAGGCTGGCGCACACCGCTACCATCGCCACAGCGGGCCAGTCGCCGACGCCCTTGAATTTGCGCAGCATCTCGAATGCGACGACCAGAAACCCACAACTGAACAGCGCCGTCAGGCAGACGCTTGGCCCGAGGTTGGCGGGAAATGACGGATCCCACTTCCAGATCCAGGAGAGCAGCCAGGGATAGAGCACTGGGTACTTGGTTTGAGGCGGGTTTCCCGGAAAGCTCGGAAGGATATAGCCCCGACCCTCCGCCAGAGCCTTCGCCGAACTGAAATAGATGCCATCGTCGCGATATATCCCGAACCAGTTCGTCGGGTGCATCCGCGCCAGGCAGACCAGGAACAAGACGAGCGTGGCGGCCAAACCAAACCAGGGCAACACCGATTTTGCTACTCGAGTCATAAGTTGTCCGGCCCTCCTCGCCTCCGGGCATTGACTCATTTTGAAGCGGACAGGCCTCAACCTTGTTCCCC
>PMYF01000198.1:0-3285 GCA_003171295.1 Acidobacteriota bacterium
ACCCGAGGGCGAGAAGTTCGAAACTGAGAAGATGTTCTCGCGGGTGCTGGCCATGGATCAGGCCGGCAATGCTTACGCCTCGGGTGAGAACGCCTTCCTCTACAAATTTGACAAGTCGAAGCAGGCGCTTGAAAAGTTGCCACTCCAGGCGCCCGCCATCCCTGGCCGCGAGGGGTGGACGCGAGTCGAGAGTTTTACGACCGACTCGGGCGGCCTGATTTACGGCGGCACTTCCGACGGCTACCTCTTCCGCTTTGATCCCGAGAAGCTCACTGTGACGAACCTGGGCAAGCCGCTGCTCGCTCCCGAGATCACCGGGCTGGCGCTGGCTCCCGACGGGAAAATCTACGGCGTGGGGGGAAGCGAACAGGATATGGTACGCCTGTTTTCCTACGACCCGGCGGAAGGCGCCTACCAGCTTCTGGGTTTTGTGGACGTGAACCGGCGCCCGTACTACACCTGGCAAGCTTACGTGATCAAGGCCATGGCGAGCGGGCTCGACGGGACAATCTACCTCGGTGCGAGTGAACGCATTTCCCGCCTTTACCTTTTCTTCCCGATCGTCAAAGAAACTGGATGCGACCGGAGGTCGAAATGAATCGCCGAGACTTTATGGGAAGCATGGCCGCGGCCGCGGCCGTGGGGCAGATCGTGAAGATGCCGCTGCCCATCGGCGCGAGCGTCCGCTCGCCGCTGCCTCGGGCTGCGTGGCTCGCGAACGGGCTCATCGACGCCGGGGGAAGTCATGAGCCCTATATTTTCGTCATTCGCAGAGGCGGCGAATCCCTGGATGCCCGCAAGGAATATGAGTGGAACCAGAGTGAAGAGCTGATCCGCACTCTTTACGAGCAGGGCATCGAGGTATTCCATACCCACCTCTACAAGGGCTTCGGCATGGCTGCGGAGCGGCCGGAAATGGAGGACGCGCGGCGCGTCGCGGCCATCGCCCATCGCTTGGGTATGAAAGTGGATAGTTACATCCAATGGAATACCCTGATGTATGAGACCTTTTTCGCCGAAGAGCCGCGCGCCAAGGACTGGATTCAGCGCGACGTTAGCGGCCTGCCCATTTTGCTGGTTTACGGCTACCAGCAGTCCTATCGCTACCGGCCGTGCTTCACCCACCAGGAGTACCTGGATTACCTGAAAAAGATCGTTCGGTACGCGGTGGAAGAGGTCAAGACGGATTTCATCCATTTTGACAACTTCGACCTCAACCCGGAGCCCGATTCCTGCGACTGCCCGGCGTGTGTGGAGGGATTCCGCGCCTTCTTGCGGGCCAAATACACGCCGGAAAGGCGCCGCGAGCGGTTTGGCTTCGAGAACGTCGATTACATCAATCCTCCGCAATGGAACCGCCAGAATCCGCCCGGGAAATTGGCCATCATCTTCGACCCTGCCATCCAGGAGTGGATTGATTTCCGTTGCCAGGTCATGGCCGACGCCCTTCGCCAGATGGCGGAATATGTGCGGTCGCTCAATCCCCACGTGGCGATTGAAATCAATCCGCACGGCATTACGGGTGGCAACCGCGCCTGGGAGAATGGCGTCGATCACGCGCGGCTGCTGACCTCGACCGACGTTTTCTGGACCGAGGAAGAAAATCCCTGCGTGTACCTGCCCGACGGCCGCCTGATCAGCAAGATTCGCAGTTACAAGCTGGCGCGCGCCTTTCACAACATCCTGCTGGCCTATATCACGGACAACCCCGTGGCGATGGCCGAGTGCCTGGCCTTTAACCAGACGCTCGGCTTTGCGGGGACGGCGCCGATACCGCCCGCCATGCTCCAGCACGTGGCCTTTTACCGGAAGCATCGCGAGCTCTATCTGGGCACGGAGGATGTGGCCGCGGTCGGCGTGCTGCGCTCGCATGCCTCGCTCACCTACCATCACGCGCGCGCGCAACTCAGCGCGATTCTTACGGAGCAGGCGCTTATCCAGTCGCGAACTCCTTTCCACCTGGTGTTCGACGGACCGCTGCCCGATCTCTCGAAGCTGCAGGTACTGGTTTTGCCGGACTCGGAGTGCCTCTCAGAGGAGCAGTTGGCGCGGATTCGCACCTTTGTCGAAAACGGCGGCGGCCTAGTAGCCATCGGACAGGCGGGCCTCTACGACGAGTGGCGGCGCCTGCGCAGTGAGCCCGGCTTGAAAGGGCTGGTCGACGGACAGGCGCGAGCCCCGGACTACGAGGAGGAAGTTCGGGAGACCACGGCCTCCGGGGCGTCCTCGCGCAAGTCCTACGGGAAAGGGAGAGTGGCCTACATTCCCGCCCTGCAATTTGACGGCCCCCTTCCCGAACCCGAAGCTTACTTCAACATCAGCAACCAATTCTGGAAACGACCCAAAAACTGGGAGGAGATCGTCGCCTCGATTCGCTGGGCGGCGGACGGCAATGTGCCGCTCGAGATCGCCGGGCCGGATTTCCTGGTGGTTAACCTCGTCGAGCAAAGCTCCCGGCAGCGGAGGCTTATCCACTTGGTTAACTACGATGCGCAACATACGCCCTCGATTTCATCCGTGCGCTGCACCTGTGCCCTTCCCAGCGGAAAAGTGGCGAAGGATGTGAAGATGTACGAGGTCGCGGCGGATTCGCCCCGGGCGCTCAGCTTCAGCCCCGGCCCCTCCTCGGCCTCATTCACGATTCCCGAGGTGAAGACCTACGCGGTCATCGCAGTTAGTTGGTAGCTGCGTGGGACTGTCTCAAAGCTCGGTGTTGCCCGCTGTAGCGCCGCTCTATGAGCGGCGAAGTTGTTGAGAATTCGAAGCCGCCGGTCACAGACCGGCGCTACAGCAGAGGTTATCACGCAGACTCCATAGGCCCTTAAAACCCAATAGGCAGGTAGCCACTGTGGACAGAAGAGAGTTTTTGGAAACAGTAGTCGCGGGTACGGCGACGACCCCGTTTGTGGCGCGATCGGCGGCTGCATCCGGCTCAACGCAGCCGCACGGCTCTCCTGAAACGGCGACGCCGGGCGCGAGTCCGCGCCTGCGCGAAAACTTCAATCGTGGCTGGCGCTTTGCGCGGCAATCTCACGGGACCGGCGCGCTGGGCTCGTTCGACCGGCAGAACCAGGAGGCGGCCGAGGTCGAGCCGCGATTTCGCGACGCCTCCCGGCCCGAATACGACGATGCCGGTTGGGATGCCATCAACCTGCCCCATACCTGGAACCAATATGACTCGATGGACGAAGCCCCGGGTTATTGGCGGGGGATCGGCTGGTACCGGAAGCACTTCAAGCTGGCCAGCGAATATTCCGGCAAGCAGGTTTTCCTGGAATTCGAGGG
>PMYF01000198.1:3317-5583 GCA_003171295.1 Acidobacteriota bacterium
CCCACGGTCAAGACTGATTACACCTTCTACGGCGGAATCTACCGCGACGTCTGGCTGCGCCTTTCCGAGCCCACCTACGTCTCGGAGGTGATCTGGTTCACCCCCAGTGTGAGCGAGAATGCGGCGGCCTTGAAGATTCAATCCCGGCTGGCGAATAAATCATCCGCAGCGAAAGAACTGACCCTGGTGCAGGATGTCCTGGACCCACACGGCGCGCTGGTGAAATCAGTGTCGATGCCCGTTCGCATCCCGCCCCGCGAAACCGTGGAGGTCACGCAGGATGGCGGCACGGTCACGAACCCTTTGCTCTGGTCTCCGGACGCCCCGCATCTGTACCGCATTCGAACCAGCCTGCACGCAGGGGCGCGCGTTGTAGACGCGCTCGAAAACCCTCTGGGTTTCCGTTGGTTCAAATTCGATTCGCAGCGGGGATTCTTTCTGAATGGAAAACGCGTGCAGGTGCAGGGGACAAACTGGCACCAGGTCTATCCGGGAATGGGGAATGCGCTGCCGAATTCACGTCACGCGAAGGACATGGAAATCATCCGTGCCATGGGCGTGAACGTCTGGAGGACATCCCATTACCCGCACGACCCTGCCACGATGGAAGCCTCGGACCGTTTGGGCTTGATGGTATGGGAAGAGCTTCCCGTCAACAAGGAGATCGGCGATCCGCGCGAGTACACAGCCAATGTTCTGACCATGGCGGAGGAGATGATCCGCCGGGATCGCAACCATCCGTGTATTATGGTTTGGGGTCTTGCTGGCGAAGTAAATGCTCCCCAGTCGGTCGCGAAAAAGGTGATTGGGGCGGTCGCCGCGCGTTATCGCCAGCTTGACCCCTCGCGGCCTGTGGCGATGCACGAACCGCGGGGGGAGGAGATCGAAGCCCTGGTGGATGTGACGGGCCTGGGGGTAGGCAAGGAAACCGACGAAAAACACCGCCAGTTTCCGAACCGGCCTTACCTTGTGGCCGAGTATGCGGCGTCCACCATGGGGCGCGGGGTCTATGGCGGCGGACCGGAGAGTGAAGATCTGGCATGCAAGAACCACGAAGAATACCTGCGCCAATTAAACCTGCGCCCCTGGATGGCGGGCGGCATGATCTGGCATCAGTTTGATTACGAGGGCGAGACCTACGACACCGTGATCCCTCACATCGTGGCTTTCGGCATGGGCGACGTGTGGCGGATTCCCAAAGACGTTTACTACTTCTACCAAAGCCAGTGGACGACGAAACCCATGGTCCATATCCTTAGCCATTGGACGTGGCCGGGAGAGGAAGGCAAGGCGCGCACCGTGAAGGTCTTCAGCAACGCCGGGGTAGTTGAGCTTTTTCTCAACGGCCAATCGCTGGGAGCCAAGGCCGATGCGCGCGAGGCAGGATTGCTGCACCCTCCGCGCCTGTGGACCCTGCCTTATCAGCCGGGAACCTTGCAAGCCGTGGCGCGGCACGAGGGTAAAGAAATCAGCGACGAACGGAAAACGGCCGGTGCGCCGCATCACCTGGTGCTCGAAACGGATGCGCGAGAACTCGAATCCGGGAACCTGGAGAGTCTCGCCTACATCATGGTGCGGGTCGTGGACGCGAATGGCACGGTCGTGCCCTCGGCGGACGTTCCCATCACCTTCACTTCCGCCGGGCCGGGCGAACTCCTGCGGCAAACCTGGCTCGGCCACGGAACCGGTTGGACCTTGGATGCTGTCGCGGGGATCGCGCAGATGGCCTTCCGGGCCACGGACCGCACCGGGCACGCGATCGTCAGCGCTTACTCCCCCGGCCTGCGCATGGGAAGGATTGAAATCAGCGTCCAGGCCCCCGGCAAGCCGGATGAAATGGAATACAAAGAGAAGTTCGAAGTCGACGAGCCGTAGTGGGCGGCAGGTAGCCACGACGAGCGCCCTTCTCGTCGTGGGCTGTTTTCTGTAGCGCCGGTGTCCCCACCGGCGTTTTCGAAGACGACGAGCCCACGGCAAATCTGAAAAACGGATTTGCCGTGGCTACCACTGCCCGGTTGAAGCCGGCCGCTACGAAAAGCCCAACCGCCGCCCGCACTCCTTAAGGCGCGGGTTTCATTTCCAAACCGAACGGCGCGAGTTGGTCCTGGATGACCTTTTCGAGGCCGACTGCCACGATGGCGTGGCGGGCGGCGGGGAAGTACTTGGCGCCGGCCTCATCCACATCCTTAATCGTCACCTTCCCGATCCGCGCGCTTTCGAGCCCCAGTTCTTCCGGCGGCAGACCCAGGGCCCACAGGCGGCCGAG
>PMYF01000546.1 GCA_003171295.1 Acidobacteriota bacterium
GGATCGCCGGCGAAGATGGTGGCCGTGCCATTGCCCTGATGGACGTCACAGTCCACGGTCATGGCGCGCTCGATAAGTTTGTCTTTTTGCAGGCGGCGGATGGCGATGGAGAAATCGTTCAGCACGCAGAAGCCTTCGCCGTGGGCGGGATGCGCATGGTGGAAGCCCCCGCCGAGGTTGACGCCGACGCCATTCTCGAGCGCCAGACGTCCGGCCAGAATCGACCCGCCCGCCGAGAGCCAGACGGCCCGCACCAACTCGGGTGAATAGGGAATCTCCAGGCGCAGGATTTCGAGATACGACAGCTTGCCGGCCTGCAGCTTGCGGATATACTCACGGTGGTGGACCAGTGCCACATCATCGTCCGAAGCTGCCGGGGGCTCTACAAAATCCTGCGGGATCGCGATCTGGTCGCGCAGCAGTTTTTCCCTGATCAGGTGATACTTGAGGGAAGGAAAAACGTGATTCCCCAGGTTCATGTCGTATTGGTCGGAGTAAACAAGCTTCAAGTTATCGCCGCCCAGGTGATGGAAAGTAAAAAGTCTTCGAGCCAAGCCCCGAGGCTCATTCCACCGTAACCGACTTCGCCAAGTTGCGCGGCTGGTCCACGTCGCAGCCGCGCAGCACGCCGATATGGTACGCCAGCAATTGCAGCGGCACCACTTCCAGGATGGACGAGAGCAGCTCGTTCGTATGCGGCAGCACGATCAGGTGGTCGGCCATGTCGCGCACCTCGCGATCACCTTCGGTTACGAGCGCCAGGATCATGGCGCCGCGCGCCTTGGCCTCTTTGATGTTCGAGATGGTCCGCTCGTAACGCACTCGCGAGTCCTCTGCGCTCCAATCGCAGGTGGCGATCACCACCACGGGCATCCGGTCGGCGAGCAGCGCAATGGGGCCGTGCTTCATTTCTCCGGCGGGGTAGGCTTCGGCGTGGATGTAAGAGAGCTTCTTCATCTTCAAGGCGCCTTCCAGCGCCACCGGAAAGTGCACGCCGCGGCCGAGGAATAGAAAATCCGAGGAACGATAGAAATGCCGCGCCAGGTCTTCAAACTCATCGTCCTTCTGCAGCACGCTTTCCAACTGGCCGGGCAGCGCAGTCAAGGCGGCCAGGAGCACCTTGGCTTCGGCGGCGGGCAGGTGATTGCGCGTTTGTGCCAGGTAAACGGCGAACAGGTAAAGTGCCGTCAATTGCGCGGAGACCGTCTTGGTAGAGCCGACGCCGATTTCCGGGCCCGCGTGGGTGTAAATGGTGCCATGCGCCTCGCGCGGCACCATGCTGCCCAGCACGTTGCAAATGGCGAGCGTTTTCGCACCCTTGGCTTTCGCCTCGCGCTGGGCGGCGATGGTGTCAGCCGTCTCGCCGGATTGCGTGATCAGCAGCGTGAGCGTGTGCGGATCGACCAGCGGGTCGCGGTAGCGAAATTCCGAGGCGTAGTCCACTTCCACCGGGACGCGCGCCAGCCGCTCGATCATCACTTTTCCCGCCAGCCCCGCGTGCCGCGACGTCCCGGCGGCGACGATCTTGATCTCCCGGAAGGAGCGAAAATCCTCCTCGCTGATTTCCATTTCATCCAGGAAGACCTGCCCCGACTCGGGAGAGATTCGGCCCAGAGCCGTGTCGCGCACGGCGCGCGGCTGCTCGTAGATTTCCTTCTGCGTGAAATGCTTGAAGCCGCCTTTCTCGGCCAGAATAGGGTCCCAGGTGATGTGCTGGACGCGGCGCGTCACGGGGTGCCCCTCGAAGTCACTCAGCGCCACGCCGTTGGGAGTGAGCACGGCCACGTCACCATCCGAAAGAAAGAACAGATCTCGGGTGTGATACAGGATGGCGGGGACGTCGCTTGCCACGAAGTATTCGTCCTTGCCCAAGCCGATCACCGCCGGCGGCCCCTGCCGCACCGCCACGATCTTGTTCAGGTCGCGGGTGGAGATGATGGCCAGCGCGAACACGCCCGTAAGCTGCCGCACCGCCGCGCGCACGGCGTCTTCCAGAGTGGCGGAGGGGCGCGCCGCGCCGTTGCCCCCCAGGTGTTTCTCCACCAGGTGAGCAATCACTTCCGTATCGACTTCGGTCGCGAAGCGGTGGCCTTCGGCTTCGAGCTGCGTCTTCAGCTCCAGGTAGTTCTCAATGATCCCATTGTGGACCACCATCACGCTGCCATGGCAATCGGAATGCGGGTGCGCGTTCTCCTCCGTGGGGGCGCCGTGTGTGGCCCAGCGTGTATGGCCGATGCCGTACGCGCCGTCCATGGGGTCCAGGCGGATCTTTTCCTCCAGGTTGCGCAGCTTGCCCGGGGAGCGGCGCAGGTAAAGCTTGCCTTCGCGCATCACCGCCAGGCCGGCGGAGTCATACCCGCGGTATTGCAGCCGCTGCAAGCCTTCCAGCAGGACGGGCACGACTCGCTTATTCCCGATGTAACCGATGATTCCCGACATGAGGTTTCCGTTCCGGGCAGACCGTGGATCCCCACTTTCGCGGGAATGACGGTCGGAAGTGTTCGAGCCCGGTACTCCCACGGCAGCGCTAACACGGTGAAGGCGGACTGATTATAGCAGGAGCGTGCCCAACCGACGCGGATTATGCCCCAGACCGGCCTGCGCCCTGGCCTAGCGGGATTCACCTCCCCGGCGCTGGGATCACTTCCGTCTGCGGCGCGGACCGGCCCTTCGACAAATTCTCGAAGAGGAAGAGCCCGGTCTTCCCGGCGACGATGACATCAAGGTCGCCGTCACCGTCGATATCGACCACCGGGATTTGCATGCCTCCCCCAGTTCGGCTGCCGTAATCGATGACGTGGCGTCGCCACTGCAGCCGTCCGCCGGCTTGGATTATTTCGTACCAGTACACGCCGAGCGGTTCGTTCGCGCCGGGGTCATGCTCGTGTGCGTAGTAGCGTTTGCCCGTCACCAGCACCGGCTGCCCATCGCCCTTCAGGTCAGCAAGCGTCACCGCGTGAGCCTGGGACCAGGCGTTGTCGATGACGTGCTTCACCCACGTCCGGTTGCCCTGCCTGTCCTTCTTTTGTTCATACCAGAAGATTCCGTAGTCGTGGCCCAGGCTGGTGACGAGGTCTGGCAGACCGTCGCCGTTCACATCCATCGTGTAGATGAAATCGGTGGCGCCGAGATCAAATTCCGGATGGAAGATCCATTCGCCAAGGTGAGGGTCAGCGGGAGCTTCGAACCATCCCTTGGGCGTGATGATATCAGTGCGCCCGTCCCCGTTCACGTCGCCCGCGCCAATGCCGTGGCCATAGCTCTTGGGGCTGACCACGTGACCCACCCAATGAGCATCCTTCCCCTTGCCTTCCAGTTCGTACCAGGTCAGTGGGAAATTCGAATCGCCGAATTGCGGTAGGAGTTGTCCAGGCTTGCCGGTATTCAGGATGTCGACCAGAAACACGAATTCCACCGGCGCGCGTGTCTCGATGATGTGTTCCACCCAGGGCAGGTTCCGGCTCCCGGGGTTTTCCCACCACGTGAGGGGCTTGCTCCAATAAGAACAAGTGACCACATCCGGGTAGCCGTCGCCGTTCACATCCACCGCCAAATCGCTCAAATCTTCCAGGTAGCCGTCTGTGAAGGGCAGGTCGCGGAACTTGTGTTTGATCCAACGCGGCCCCTCGCTGCCCGGCGGCAATTGCTCATACCAGTTCTCGCCAGAAATAATGTCGAGCCTGCCGTCGCGATTCACATCGGCAACGTCAACTCCTTCACTTTGTCCCAAGTCCAGAGTGTGTTTGCGGAAAGGAATTTCATCCGAACCCTGGGCCACCATCCGGCCTGTAAGCCACAACGAGCAAGGAGCAAAGACCAAGAGTCCCAACCCCAGACCCAGCAGGGGCGCCGTGCGCTTGAGGATGGGGAATATTCTGCTGGCGAAAGAAAGCATGAAGACCTCCTTGGTACAGAGGAAGGTGGACGACCGATTCTTGCGGCGAAGTTCCAATTACAAATAATCAATAAATTACGCTGTGAGCAAATCGCAAATACCTAACAAGGCTTTGGCTCAGACCGCCATAGAAGGAAAGCAAGACGATGCCGACCGAAAAGCCGGCGCGGCGGCGGCGCTACCGGATCCCCAACTTGTGGGTAAGCCGCTTCATGAACTCGAGCCCCTGGAGCGCCAGCGCGTCGCCCGAGGGCGCCAAGTCGCGCCAGATGGCCGCGGCGGCGGCCAGACCGGGTTCAGGCTGGGCAAACGATTCAATGGTCAGCCAGCCCGTGTAGTTAATTTCCTGGAGTACTTTCAATATTCCTTCCCAATCGTTATGCCCGGTCCCGGGGATGCCACGGTCGTTTTCGGAAATGTGAACGTGTCCCAAGTAGTTGGCCACAAGTCGCAAGGCCTGGGCGGGATGCTGCTCCTCGATATTCGCATGGAACGTGTCGAAGTGGATTTTCACATTGGGCGCGCCCACGTCCTCGACCAATCGAGCTGCGTCCTCCAGGGTGTTGAGGAAGTAAGTCTCGAAGCGGTTCAGCGGCTCGAGGCACAGGGTGACATGGCGGCTTTGTGCGTGGGCTGCCACGGCCTGCAGCCCTGCCACCGCCCATTTCCATTCCTCGGCGGTGCGCCGCCTTCCCGTCATGACTCCCAAACCGGCATACAAGGGACCACAGATCAAATCCGCTCCCAAATCCGCGGTGCGGTCAACGCACAAGTGCAGGAACTCCACGCCGTGGGCGCGAGTCGCGGGATCCTGGCTGATCAGGTTGGCGTCGCGCGGCAAAACGCTGCACGTGGTCCGTTGCAGTTGCAGCCGGTCCAGGGAAGCCCGGACGGCCGGAAGGTCGGCCGGCTCACCCGGGGAGAGGAAGAGTTCCACGCCGTCGAAGCCCCATTCCCGGAGGCGCGAGAACAGTGGCTCCTGCCCCTTGCCCACCTGCGTTGTCCACACCATCGTATTGACGCCGAATTTCAAGTAGCCCTTCCTTTCTTCCGGACGTTGGCTAGCCGGGGGCAAGCGCTTTGCGTCCCAGTTTGGGGGGCGAAGCGTTCCGATCTAGATGGAACCCCTCCCCCGCGCGGTCGGGAGAGGGTGTTCTCGTCCATCATCTATCGTCAACAATAATGTGGGACCGGGCGCTAGATCGCGTTCCAGGGCTTGCGACGTTCTTCGTTAAGCATCTTGTTAGCTTCGGCGTCGCCGCTGATCTGTTCCTGATTGCTATCCCAGTGCAACTTCCGGCCGAGCCGGAGGGAAATGTTCGCCAGAATGCAGGCGCTGGTGGAGCGATGCGTGGTTTCCATATCGGAGTTAGGCTTCTGGCGCGATTTCATGCAATCCAGGAAATTGACCACGTGGGGCTGGTGCTGGGCCGCGCCATCGCCCTTCATCACCTGCGTGGGGCCAAAGGTTTCCCACACGTCCTGGGTCGCCTGGGCTGGCCAGAGGGTATAGCCTTCGCGGTTGACGAACAGAGTTCCGTCGGTGCCGTAGAACTGCGTTCCGTAGGCGTGCTCGTCCGGCCCGCGGCCTAAATGTTGGCTGAACCGGGCTGCGAAACCGTGATCGCTGACCGCGCAGGGTGGGTACTCATAGACCACTTCGATGGTGTCGGGGGTTTCGTAGAGGCCTTGACTTGCATATCGGCTCCCCGAGGCCGCGACCGTTACCGGAGCGTCCACTCCCATCGCCCAATGGATCACATCGATCAAATGGGGTCCCCAGTTGGTCATTTCCCCGCCGCCGGTTTCCCAAAAGCCCGTGAATCCGCGGCGGCTGCGATTGTAAGGATGGAAGGGCGCTGGCCCCAGCCAGAAATCCCAGTCGAATCCTGGCGGCGGGTCGCTGTCCGCCGGGGGAGCCAGCTTCCTTTGCTCGCGCGTGAAGCCCCCAGTGAGCCAGGCCTCCACAAAGGTCACAGTACCGATCTTGCCCCCACGAATCATTTTGGCGACTTTCTGGAAGTGTTCGCCGGAGCGCTGCTGCGTGCCGCACTGCACGACACGCTGGTATTGTCGGGTAGCCTCCACCATCTTCCGGCCTTCGTAAATCGTGTGGGAAGCCGGCTTCTCCACGTACACGTCCTTCCCCGCTTGGCACGCCAAAATCATCGGAATGCCATGCCAGTGTTCCGGGGTTGCGACAATCACGGCATCAATGTCCTTGTGTTCCAGTAGCCGGCGAAAATCTTTGTACCCCTTCGTCTTGCTCGACATCCCTGGGGCGTCGAGCGTCAAGGCGACGCACAAATCATAGACGTCCGCCACGGCGACGGCGTCCACCTGGCCGGTTCGGAGCATGGAGCTCAGGTCGAACCGGCCTTGATTGCCGGCGCCGATCAGGCCGACGCCCATGCGGTCGTTGGCCCCCAGCACATTGCGGACGGCGGGGCCTGCCGAAAGAGCCAGACTTACCACACCAAGCGTCGTGGATTTGTTGAAATCCCGGCGGGTCATTTTGGGCAACTCCATGGCTAACCTCCTCCCAAGGTCTGGATCGGCTATGCAACCTCCACGAAGCTGACTTATCCGTGGCGCGGCGCGATAGTAGCACAGGGGTCTCGCGCGGGCAAACCACACCGAGCGCACCGACACGTCATGGGCGCGAACTGTAGTCTCGTGACACAGACGCGAGGGCCCGTTCTGCTATGCGTCGATTTCCGCTTTCGCGGGAATGACCGACACCTTAATTAGTGAAAAGGATCTGCCGTGTGGGTTACGCCACCGGCTGGGAGAAATAGGCGGGGTATTGGCGCGGGAAAGACTTCTTCTCGCGATACGAGCGGGCGAGCTCCATGTAGATCCCCAGGTCGCGGTCGAGGTCCGACTGCGTGCCATCGAAGTAAAAATTGCGGATGGGAATTCCTCCGTAGGCCTTCGAGAGTTTCGGGTAGATGGCCTCGCTCACGATGCCGTTCATGCAGGTGAAGGGGCTGATGTCGATGATGCCGTCGGCGCCATGTTTGGCCAGGTACGCGGCCTTGCCCACGCTGAGCACCATTTCACCCAGCGCGCCGCCTGTGGGCAGAAAGGGCCACGCCAGCTCCAGGATTTCCTCGATGGGAGGCTCTTCGTAGCCCACGAAATCATCCTCGAAAGGTGCCATCAACGCCTTCTCGTCTGAGTGCTGGATATGCGAGCGCAGGTGGGCTTTGGCCATCGCCCACGAGATTTTCCGTCCGGTCAGCAGGAGCTTGCGTTTCTGTTCGTTGTTGGTGTACTCCACCCATTCGGCGATGTGGCTCAACCAAGCCTCGGCGCCGTAGCTTTCCAGCTTGCGGATCAGGTCTTCATTGGAAAAGGTGTTGAGGCGGCAGAAAATTTCGCCCACCACGCCGATCAGGGGAAGCTCACGATCGTAGAGCGCCGGAACGCGGCGGAAGCGATCGCGGGCGCGCGTCATGGCTGCCGCCAGCGAGTCGAGCTGGCAGGCGGCATCGCCACAACTCGTCTCGATGGTTTTGCAGACGTCTTCCAGCGACTCCTGGAAGGCGCGGTCGGCGGCGCCCGGAGCGGTTTCGTAGGGGCGGGTTTTAAGCAGCGCGCGGTGTACGGTGTCGGCAGCGACCAGTGCCCGCCACGCCGTGCGCAGGAAGAGGTTGGCGATGTCGCCGCCGAGGTCGGCGTAGCCGTTCTCGCTGGTGGGGGAGAGCACTTGGACGTTGTCCCACCCCGCGTCACGCAGAATCTTGCGCAGGAA
>PMYF01000744.1:0-1793 GCA_003171295.1 Acidobacteriota bacterium
GGGCCGCCTTCACGCTGCTGGACCCGCGGGTGGAACGTTTGATGGAGAAGTACAAATTGCGCGTGGAAGACGTGTGGCAGGGCGAGGACCATTTGAGCCGCAAGATTGCCGCCACGAGTTTTGCCGAGGGCTGGTCGGAGCGCTTCGATCAGGGTGAACGCGACCTGGAACAGCTCCTCAATCGTTTTCATGAGGACATCGAAAAGCTCGACCCCACGCTGCTCGATACGCTCGAGCACGCCAAAGAGAAGATGAAATATCAAATGGAACGACTGCGAGGCAAGCTGACCCGGGCGGCGCTGGGCCGTTCGGACCTCCTCGCGCGTCATGAGCAGGCCCTGCTGCGCTTTCTCCTGCCGCACAAGGATCTTCAGGAAAGGCGTGTGGGCGGTGTCTCTTTTCTGGGGCGAAAGGGCTACGAGCTGCTGGACCATTTGCTGGTTCACATCCAAACGCGTTGTTCAGATCACCAAGCCATCAGTTACTGAGACCCGCGGCAGTGCCTGCTGGCTGAGCCGGCCGGTCACGCTCGGCTGGCGGAAGCCGGATTTCTCCCCAAACTGCGTCATTTCCTTGCGGGCGGCCAGACGAGAATGCCCCAGGGGGCTGAGAGATTGGTGCTCAATGTCCCCCCTGCGCTTACCATAGCTCGCCGGCGACAGCACAGACCTGCCTCGCCCGCCGCGTGGGGATGTTATAGTCTATAATTCTAGGGCTGCTCCCTTGGAGTTCTTATGCACGATGCTTGCTTGTGGACGGCGCTCGCTCTATACGGCCTGGGCATCCTGCTCATCGTCCCTTCGGTCAGAAGGCGGCGGCCGTTGCTGTCGCCCGCTTCCCTGAGTGCGTTGGGCCTCGGCTTGCTAGCCCACGCGGGGGCCTTGGCGACGGAAGCCGCGCGCATCCATCGCCTGCCGGTCACGGATGTGCGCAGCGCGCTATCGTTCTACGCGTTCCTGGTAACCCTGGCGTTTTTCTTCATGTACCTGCGCTACCGGATTGCCTCCCTGGGTCTCTTCATGCTCCCGCTCGTCTTCCTGCTCACGTTGATCTCCGCGTTGCATGCGGGAGGCCCTTTTGATTCGTCGGCTTTTCGCGGTGGCTGGCTGCTGGTGCATATCAGCTCGATTTTCCTCGGCTACACCGCCCTTTTCCTGACTTTCGTGGCCGCAGTCATGTACCTGATTCAGGAGCACGAACTGAAGTCCAGGCAACCGCGGGGGTTTTATTACCGGCTGCCCTCGCTCGAGGTCTGCGACGAGATCCACTATCGCTCGCTGGTGTTAGGACTTCCTTTCTTGAGCTTGGGCATCCTGACTGGGTTCGTCTGGGCCAGCCGGACGTGGAAGGGTCCGTGGGAGTTCGACCCGAAGATTCTGGCGGCGCTGGTGACGTGGCTCATTTACCTCGTGCTTTTCTCGACGCGGGTGAGCGGTGCCTGGCGCGGGCGACGCGCCGCCTACATCGCAGTCTTCGGTTTTGCCGCCATCCTGGTGACCTTCGTGGGCATCAGCCTGCTAAGCGGGCAGCATGGGTACATCCCCAAGCTGCGAGAAATGCCGTGAAGAACTGGTGCGGATTTCGGGGTTCCAGGGGCTAGGAGGAATCGCCGAGGCGCCCCAACACCCAGCACCGTCTGCTGCTATGAACTTAACCCTATTGGGCATCAATCATCGCACTGCGCCGGTGGAATTCCGGGAGAAGATGAACTTCCCGGAAGCGCGCCTGGCCGAAGCCGTTTCCGATCTGGTGCACCGGGCGGGCCTCCGCGAGGGGATGATTCTTTCCACCTG
>PMYF01000744.1:1814-2996 GCA_003171295.1 Acidobacteriota bacterium
GTGCGGCACCTGTTTCGGGTGGCGGCTAGTCTGGATTCGATGATCCTCGGTGAGCCGCAGATTCTGGGGCAGATCAAGCAGGCCTATGCGGTGGCGCGCACGGTGGGGGGGTTGAACGGCACGCTGAACGAAGTGGTGAACCAGGCGCTGGCGGTGGCGCGGCGCGTGCGGCGGGAAACGGCGCTGGGTTCGGCGGCCGTATCGGTCTCCTATGCGGCAGTGGAGTTGGCCAAGAAAATCTTCGGAAATCTCAGCGGCAAAACCATTTTTGTGGTCGGCGCCGGCAAGATGAGCGAACTGGCCGCCAAGCACCTGCTGCGCAGCGGCGCCAGTAACATCCTGGTCAGTAATCGCACGTACGAACGCGCGGTGGATTTGGCCGCGGCGTTTCACGGCACTCCCGTGCGCTTCGAAGAACTTTTTGACTACCTTGGCCAAGCCGACATCGTTATTAGTTCGACGGGCGCCCCACACGCCATTATCGGCAAACCTCAGGTCGAGAAGATCCTGGCCGCACGCAGGAACCGCCCGGTGTTTTTCGTGGATATCGCCGTGCCGCGCAATGTTGATCCGGCTGTCAATGAATTGGATAATGCCTTTGTTTATGATATTGACGATCTGGGGCACGTTGTCGAGGCCAATAAGAAGCAGCGCGAACGCGAGGCGGTGTGGGCGGAGGACATCATCCAGGCGGAAGTGCAAAAGACCATGAAACGCTTGGCGGCGCACGACGTCGTGCCGACCATCGTGGCGCTGGAAGACCGTTTGAACCGCATCCGCTACAGCGAAATGGAACGCTATCAGAGCCGGCTGGGAAGCCTCACCACCGAGCAGCGCCAGGCCGTTGAGGCCCTGACCCGGGGCATGATGAACAAAATCCTGCATGGCCCCATCACGGAACTTAAGAGCGGCGTCGGTGAGCCGGAACAGGCGGCAGTGGTGAGGTTGATTCACAAGATCTTTGGGCTGGGGGAGTAGGGCGGGAGCACTCAGGAAGCGGCCGGGAGAGGACCGGCAAGGCACGGATCTACTCTCGGCTGGTGGCTTGTTACCCATGAAACTTATCATCGGCACACGCGGATCGAAACTGGCGCAGTGTCAGGCGTACTGGGTGCGCGACCAGCTTGCCGCCGCAGGCCACGAGATCGAAGTCCGCATCATCAAGACCACCGGCGATAAGCT
>PMYF01000744.1:3025-3361 GCA_003171295.1 Acidobacteriota bacterium
GCAGCCCGCGGGGCTCGTCCTGGGGGCCGTGCCGCAGCGAGAGGACGCGCGCGATGTTCTCATCGTCCGGGACGGGCAACCGCTCGCGATCCTGCCCCAGGGTGCGCGCGTCGCCACCAGTAGTCTGCGGCGGCAGACCCAACTGCGCGCGCTGCGGCCCGACCTCACCTATGTCGCCATACGGGGTAACCTTGACACGCGCCTGCGCAAGCTCGAGCGTGGCGATTGTGAAGCGCTGGTGCTGGCCGCGGCGGGCGTGCATCGGCTGGGTCTGGGCGGACGTATCACGGCGTACTTCAGTTTTGACCAGATGTGCCCAGCGGTGGGCCAGGGCGC
>PMYF01000783.1 GCA_003171295.1 Acidobacteriota bacterium
GCAACGACAAGCCCTCCGATCCGGACAGCTTTGGCATTGCCAGCGCCCAGTCCATCGTCACTCAATTTCGTGACATCATGGGGATGATCGTCCTGGTAACCATAGTGATTTCCTCCATCGGCCTGCTGGTAGGTGGCATTGGGGTTATGAACATCATGCTGGTGTCGGTCACCGAACGCACTCGCGAGATCGGCGTGCGCAAGGCCATCGGCGCTCGCCGCAGCGACATTACCTGGCAGTTCCTGCTGGAGGCCATGACCTTGACCGGCGCGGGTGGCGTGGCGGGCATCACCGCGGGTTACCTCCTCAGTTTCCTGATTCGCGCCCTCTTCCCGGCCCTGCCCTCCACCGTTCCCATCTGGGCCGTGGTCATGGGGTTCGCCGCTTCCGTCAGTATTGGGTTGTTCTTCGGGATATGGCCCGCCGTCAAGGCTTCCCGCCTCGACCCCATCGTGGCTTTGCGGCACGAATAAGCGCGAATCCGCAAATCCCCTGGAATCGTAAATCGATGACCCGCTCGCGGGGGGGACACGCTGCCCCCCCAACTCCCGCAGCCTGCCAAGGCGGGGAGACGCTCGGCGGCCGAGCCGGAAAAATCACTCCGCGAACAGCCCGCGTAGGCTGTCGGTAAAGGGCTCGCGAGCCACGCCGCGCTCCGTGATGATGGCGGTAATGTAACGGTGCGGCGTGACATCAAAGGCAGGATGCCGGGCCGGAACTCCCTGGGGCGCAATGGTTACTCCCGCGAGCTGTGTCACTTCGGCCGCGGACCGCTCCTCGATGGGAATCAGGTCGCCCCCCACCAGGCTCATGTCGATCGTTGAAAGCGGCGCCGCCACGTAAAAGGGAATGCCGTTTTCGTGAGCCAGCACGGCCACGCTGTAGGTTCCGATTTTGTTGGCGGTATCGCCGTTCGCAGCAATCCGATCCGCACCCACAATCACGGCGCGAATCTCTCCTTGCTTCATAAAATGCCCTGCCATGTTGTCGGTAATAAGGGTGACGGGGATGTGGTCTTTGGCGAGTTCCCAGGCCGTCAGACGGGCGCCTTGCAGGAACGGCCGCGTCTCATCCGCAAAAACCTGCAGCTTCTTCCCGGCTCCTATCGCAGCGCGAATTACCCCCAGCGCCGTGCCGTAGCCACCGGTCGCCAGCGCCCCGGCGTTGCAGTGCGTGAGAATGGTCCCCGCATCTGGCATAAGGTCCGCGCCGTGGCGGCCCATCGCTTCGTTGATGGCAATGTCTTCCGTGAGAATCCGCTGGGCTTCTGCTTCGAGTGCTTTGCGTACAGAGTCGAGTCCCGGAGCCTCGGCGGCCTGACAGGACAAGGATTTCTCAAATACTCCGCGCATGCGCTTCACCGCCCAGAAAAGATTGACGGCGGTGGGGCGGGTCTTGGAAAGGGTCTCGGCGATCCTCTCGAAATCCGCGCGCAGTTCGGCCGCGTCCTTCGCCGCGGAATGCTTGATGCCCAGCGCGACGCCCATCGCGGCCGCCACACCAATCGCCGGCGCGCCGCGAATCACCATGGAGCGGATCGCTTCCGCGACCTCGCGATAGTCGGTGTAAGTGCGATAAATTTCTTCCGCGGGCAGGCGCGTCTGGTCGAGCATGCGCACACCTTCCTCGGTCCATTCGATAGTCTTGAACGCATCGTAAGGTG
The DNA here is from genome assembly GCA_003171295.1 of Acidobacteriota bacterium. Lineage (GTDB taxonomy): Bacteria > Acidobacteriota > Terriglobia > UBA7540 > UBA7540 > Bog-366. The sequence goes on from PMYF01000783.1 coordinate 1,664, forward strand.
CATGTGAATTCAGCATAGAACAGGAAGATTATCACATTCTTGCTCCTCCCCCATGCGGCCAATCCTGCGCGCTTTCCGGTAAAGAGGAGGGCCCTTGACCACAGAGGTCAAAGAGAACCACAGAGAAGGAAGCCTCTACGCTCCCCGTATCCTATGGGGTGATTCCTTTTAGGCTCGTAGAATGGGTTCCCAGCGAAATCCAAGCTGCCGTCAGTCCTATTCCCCCTGCGCGTCCCGCCACGCCCCGTCCAGGGTATCCAGGATCGAGGTCACCCATTCCCGGTGCTCGGGCTTCATCAAGACGGAGCGCAGGCAAAGCACCGTGTCGTGGTCACCTGGGACTCCGGCGGCGAGCGAGGGGAAGTATCGGAGGGGCAGGCGGATCAGCGCGAGGTGCAGGCCCCGGGCCGCGGCAGCTCTAAAGATGCGCTGTGACAGCTCGGAAGCGAGGTGGGCGGAGCGGGCACGAGGGGCCCAAACGACAATGTCCAGCTCCGGAGGAAAGGGCAGGAGCCAGCGGGAGTCAGCCGCGAGTTGCCCGGCCAAGCGGACCGCCGCTTCCCGGCAGGCCTCGAGCCCCGCAGCGAAATCGCCCCCGCGTACGAGGGGCAGCAATCTTTGCGTGGCCCACAACGCCACGGCCGAAGCGCCCGGGCGCGAGCACTCCAAGCTGATCTCACCCAGGTGCAGCTCCGAAGATGTGAAATAGGTGTAGGGAGAATCGTGCTTGTATAGTGCCCCCACGCTCGGATCGCGAAACAGCACGCACCCGCATCCGTAGGGTTGCAGGCCGTGCTTGTGGGGATCCACCACAATCGAATCGGCTTGGCCGATCAGGTCGTACGCCGCGCGGGTTTCCTCCGCCAGGTTTCCGGCGAGCGTGAAGTAGCCGCCATAGGCAGCGTCGATGTGGAGCCGAAAGCCGTATCGGGCCCGCAGGCGCAGGATCTCATGCAACGGGTCTACGGAGCCGGTCCCCGTGGTTCCAACCGTGGCCACGACACAGCCGATATCACCTGCCACCAGCAGTTCCGCGAGGGCTTGAGTGTCCATCCGTCCTCGCTGGTCACAGGGCGCCTTCGCGAACCGCAGACCCAGCACGCCGCTGATTCGGGGGTGCGTATAGTGGGCCTGCTGGGAGGCCAGGATCTTCTTCCCGGGATGAAGCTGCCCCGCAACCCAGAGCGCCTCCAGATTCGCCATCGTGCCACCGCTCGTGAGATGCCCGAGGTGGGCCTGCCATCCGAACATGGCCGCGATCTCCGCCACAGCCTCCTTTTCCATGGCCGAACTGGCGCGCCCACCGTCGAGCGCATGATTGTTGGGGTTAATCCAAGTGGCCAGAGCATAAGCGGCGCGGGCAATAGGATGGGGTGGCTTGAGCATCTGGCCGGCATAGAG
>PMYF01000179.1 GCA_003171295.1 Acidobacteriota bacterium
CGCACCGCGCGCACCGTGTCGATTGAATAACGCGGCGTCCCGTCCCCAGTCGGCGATTCAATCTGGGAGGGAATAAAGCGCGGCTCCAGGGCGCAGGCCAGCGCCACCATTGCATAGCGCTGCGCATAATCCGTAAGATGATTGCGGATCTTGTGGGGGGGATTGCCGGTCGGCACAAAAAGGACTTTGTCCAGCCGGAAACGCCGCGTCGCCGCGCGCGCCGCCTCGAGGTGCCCGGCGTGGATGGGATCGAACGTTCCACCGAAGAGTGCGATGTTCACCGTCAGGCGCGTCCTCGTAATGGGTGATCGCTATCAGCGCAACAGGACCTCAGGGTTTCGAGGCCCCTTCGACTCCAAATCGCGAATCATTTTGCGATGTTTCGGCGTACGCGCCTAGGCGGGCTCTGCCCGGTCCTGATCCTCCTCCGCCCCAGGGCGGGGAAGTTGCTCCAAGCTCGCCCAGACCGCCCGCTTCAATTCTTCCAATCCCTGCCCCGTCACGCCGGAAATCTCATGGAGCCGCAGGCTGTGCTCGCGGCAGAATTCTCGCAGCCTGGCCAGGCGGTCGCTTTCTCCCCCCGCGTCGATGCGCGAGGCCACGAGCAACATGGGCTTAGCGGCCACCACGGGGCTGAAGCTCGCGAGCTCATTCAGAATAATGCCGTAGTCGTCCACCGGGTCGCGGCCAGAAAGTTCGGCCACATCGATCAGGTGCAGCAGCAGACGCGTCCGCTCCACGTGCCGCAGAAAGCGCATGCCCAGCCCCTTGCCCTCGTGCGCGCCGGCGATCAGGCCGGGGATGTCGGCCATGACGAACGAGCGCTCCTCGTCCAGGCCCACCACCCCCAGGCAGGGTTCGAGGGTGGTAAAGGGGTAATCCGCGATGCGCGGGCGCGCCGCGCTGAGCCGCGAAATCAACGTGGATTTGCCCACGTTCGGGAATCCCACCAGGCCCACATCGGCCAGGAGCTTCAGCTCCAGCCGCAGGTCGCGCTTCTCGCCCGGCCCACCGGGCTCAGTGCGGCGTGGCGCCTGGTTTGTAGAGGTCGCAAAGCGCGCGTTGCCCCGCCCGCCGCGTCCTCCTTTGGCCGCCACCACAAGCTGCCCCGGCGTGACCAAGTCCCAGAGCTTTTCCCCGTTCACGGCGTCGAACACGACCGTGCCCACGGGGAGCGTCACCGTGACGTCCGCGCCGTCCTTCCCGTGCCGGTTCGAGCCTTCCCCGTGGCGCCCGCGTTCCCCCCGGAATTCGCGGTTATACCGGAACTTGAGCAAGGTATTTAAGTGTGGATTGGCTTCCAGGATGACGTCGCCGCCCCGCCCGCCGTCGCCGCCACTGGGTCCGCCGCGCGGGATAAATTTCTCGTGCCGGAACGCCAGACAGCCGTTGCCTCCGTCGCCGGCGGCTAGTTGGATTTTGGCTTCGTCAATAAACACGCGGGATGGCGCGGGATGGGCTCCTCGGCCCCGGATCGGAGATCCGGTTGAGGTTCCCCACCTCCAGAGCTCCGGGAGGTCGACCGCTTCCTTTCGGAAAGTGGCTTCGACGCCCAAAAATAACTCAAGCGGTGAGGCTGGTCTCGAGATTCCGCCCTCACCGCTTGGGGGTCTTAATTTGTTGCTGGGACCAGGATGCTGACGTACCGGCCCAGGCGGCCCTTGTCTTCGAACCGTACCACGCCCGAAACCTTGGCGTAGAGAGAGTCGTCCTTGGCGAGGCCAACGTTTTCACCCGGCTTCAAACGGGTGCCGCGCTGGCGAACCAGAATCGAACCGCCGGAAACCATCTGGCCGTCAAAACGCTTCACGCCCAAGCGCTGGGCGTTGGAATCGCGTCCGTTGCGGGAAGTCCCCTGACCTTTCTTGTGTGCCATAACAGAATTCCTTTGATTTGCGTAGCTACGCGGTGACGATGTCCTGGATCAGGACCTCGCTGAAGGGTTGGCGATGGCCCGCCGTGCGCCGGTACTGCTTCTTGCGCTTGTATTTCAGCACGCGCACCTTGGCGGCGCGCTCGTTGCGCAGAATCGTGGCCTTCACCTTGGCGTTCTCAACCAGCGGCGCGCCCACTGTGAGCTTTTCCTTGCGTACCGCAAAAACGTGGTTGAACTCGACCGTCGAGCCCGGATCGCCCGCCACACGCTCCACGCGAACGACATCACCCGGAGAGACTTTGTATTGTTTGCCGCCTGTGCGGAAGATAGCGTACATAGATTCTCTTTCTCCTGATTTCCGAAAACATTATTATACGAACCCACGGCAGAAACTGTCAATCAATTGCTCAGGGCGGCGAGATCGCCCTCCGCGCCGCGGTCGCGGGAGACCCCCTGCACTCAAAAACCCGGCTGGAGCGTCGAAGGCTCAGGCGGTCAGGCGTACATTATCCGTCGGCCGGGAATTGAAAACGAAAATCTTGGTTACCACCTGGGGGACGCATCCGTTCTGGCTATGGATGCTGTGAGCAGCGAGTGAGAGCATGCACGCGGGCGGTGCAGAGAAGGCGGTCGAGGCTACCTCGGGAGATCTGTTGCGTGTCACGGCATCGTGACGGAAGGCGTCGCAAGGCGCTTTGATCTCGCAGTCGAAGTCAGCCGAGGGCATATCAGTCACGCCAGCGACGAAGGCCCAAATCGTGCGGATCAATCCGGCGGTGGCGACGTAAAGTCGCCGCTACATATTTTTCAGCACCCGGCTAAGGAGCGACGCCGTTATCCAAACAATTGGCGGCCCGCACTATCGGCTTTTGCGCAGGTCGAGCACGGCTTCAGCGAAGCCTTCGATGCGGTTCTCGGCCAGCGAAATCTGTTCCGTCTCGGGTCCAATCCGAATGCCCACGCGCTGTCCAGGCGATTGTGTTTCGCGGATCTCGTTATCCGCGATCGTAATGGATTTCGTCTGCCCTTGAATATCGACTCCAATACCACGCTCCTGGGCGAGCCCCAGAATCCGGTTCTTCTCGATAAGGTTCCGATTGCCTTGGAAAGCCGGCACGCGCTCTTTGCGGAACAGAATGCCGACCTCGCCGCTCGCCCGCACTTCGTTGTCACGGATAATATTGTCCGTATCCTGGTGCCCGATCGAGATGCCGTAGAGCTTGCTGCCTTCGATGTAGTTCTTCTCAGCCAGCGCCCATCTGACGCCCCAGCAGAAGAAGAGACCTTGCTCGTTGCCGACCATGCGGTTCCTCCGGATGATCGAACGCTGGGAGCCGGACCCGGGGTGGAGGCCGAGGCCGGTGTGATCGTGGCTGAGGCAGTCTTCCACCAGTACGTCATGGCAGATCTGCCAGCTTAAACCGTCGCCGTTGAAATTGCGTGCGGTGACATTGCGCATCGTGATCCGGTTGCAGTCCTGCATCCAGATACAGCCTGCATAATTGCCGTCCAGGTTCTCATTATTCGTTTTGTTGCCGTCGAGCGCGATGTTCTCGATGGTGATGTCCGCAATGTTCTCGCCGCTAAACAGGGGGAACAGGCTCTCCACTTTTGGTTCGCCGATCAGCCACGCGTTGTCCCGCAGCGCCCGGTCGAGCTTGAACCGGTTGTCGCTGCGGGCCACTAGCGTGCGCTTGATCACCTTGGCCCCCCCTTCTTCCACGTCCTTCACTCGCAGGCAAATTCCGTCGCCGATTTCGAACCCTTTGGTGTCCGCGAAGGTGATCTCCTGGTCGAACCAGTCTGAATCTTTCGAGAGCTTGGCCGCCACCGAGGCCTCTTTGACGATCACCGAATCGAGTCCACTGCCGAGAATGCGAACATTGTTTTGCAGGTAGACGGCGTTGCGGAATCGGTAGGTGCCCGGCAGAATCTTTACCGTCCCGCCCCCCCATCGGGCCACTGAGTCGACGGCCGCCTGAATCACCTTCTGGTTTGAACCGACGAGGTCAGCCTTCTCCGGGCCGACCGTTATGGTGAGGCGCTCGGCCCAGCTTGGCTCAAGGGGATCGCCTGAGGTGGCGCGCGGGTTCTTAACAGCAACCGGACGCTCGCTGCTTGCTCCGGCGGCCCCCAGCCGCGCAGCGCTTCCGATCGTCACGCCGCCGAAGGCGGCGGTCGTTACAAACTCACGGCGATTCATGGCGCTCCCTCCCACCTCACATATTAGTTAATTGTCCCCAGGCACGCGCAATCTGCGCGATGGGAGGGTAGTTTAACCTGCTGCCCGGCTTTGGGCAATGTGAGCCGCGGCCCAGGTTCGCCGAACAGGGCTCTTATCGCAATCGGGCCATAGGGCGGGCCAGCCACAAGAGCAGAGAACTCAATCTGAATTCATTAACATAACGGCAAAAACAATGACCACCACGGCAACTCCCGCAAGCACGCCAATAGCGATCCAACTGGCCTTGCTCAGGTTTGGCCCCATCTGCCGCACGTTGTTGTATGCGATCTGGACCGGCGCGGCCGTGTGGTCGGGCAGCACGGTGAAGCTCCCAGCCGCGATCGCCACGATATTGCCGTGGTACTCCTTCGGTTCCGACGTCTTCACCATGATGTGGTGGCCCACACCCAGTTCCGCCACCACGCGCCCTACCTCAACGGAATCCGGCTGCCCCGTCGCCTTGTAGGTGTTCTTCGCCAGATTCAGTTGCGCGACATTGCCGTAGGGCACCCGTGTTGGTGAACCGGCTTTGGCCGCAGCCAGCAGGAATTCTCCGTCCTCGATGGACTGAATTGATCCTTTGAACTTCTTGCCGTTGGTAAGTTCGACTTTCACTTTCGCGCCCACTCCGAATTGATCCACTCGCTGTCTGGTCAGGCTCGGATTGGGTACAGTGGTGTCAGCCGACAAAGCTACATCGGCCAACGAAAACTGCATCATACAAATAACCAGCCCTATGACGGTATGCTTCCTCCAGCTATTCATGTTCTCCTCCATTGTCAGGTTATGGACTCCCACAATATCTGCTTAGAGTTGTGGGGTGCGCTATCACACAAAGCTTACGGCACCGGTTTCGTGCCACCCCTGGCGGCAGACTTCGCCTTGGAACCCAGTCCGAGCACCGGCGGTCACCGCGCGCGATAGACGTCGTGCCAGCCGCCCGTGGGCAACACGGCTCCCAGGCCGGTTCCTACTGCCGCACCCAGAAACCCTGCCAACGCGGCACTCTCAGCATTGGTGCAAGATCCCTGCCCACATTTCCCTTGACCCAGTTCAGGGGAAGCAACGTCGACAACGACCCCGGCGCCGGCGCCGACCGCGAGGCCGAGGAGCGCGTTCCGGCCGCGATGGCTCTTGCCTTGCGAGGAGACCCGGAGAATATTTTGCCGCTCGACCGTCTGTTCACCTCCGCCCGTGCGGATCACCAAACCCGCATCACTCACCGAATGTAACTGCCCGGTGTAGGCTTTGGCGTCGGTCAGCACGACGCGGATTTGCTGGCCGGGCCCCAGTTGCTTGAGGTTCTCCCAATTGGCCTGGGGCGATTGGGCCTCCTCCGCGTGGACCGCCGCGATCCCGAGGGAACCAAGCATCAGGAGTGTCATCCCTATCGTGAACCAAGGTCTGCGTCGATCCATGTTTCACCTCCTGTGGATTCAAGGCCCTTGCCTCTTTTCTCAGGCTCGTACGGTTAGTGGGCCCACCTGGGCAACCAGGGCGGGCCACCACGGCCGTCGGTCCGGTTGCCCAGCACCCTGGGCGGCTACTTCTTGATTCGGTACACCGTCCGACTGCCCGGAAGTGCTCCTATGGCAGCTCCGCCACCGAACCCAGCCGCGATGGCAGCCGCGCAGGCGCCGCAAGAATTACCTTCATTGCCGGCGATCCCCATGGGTACGGCGACCGCTGTCAGGGCAATCCCGCCCAGAATGCCCGACGCCAGCAGCATGTTACGCGTGCGATGCGAATTGTCCCGGACGCTGACCCGCACGACCTTGGCGCGCTCGATGGACTCCTGGCTCTTGCCGGCCTCGAGCGTGATGGCTTCCTCGGAAACGGAAACGAAGGGACCTCGGAGCGACTTCATGCTCGTGTCCACCACCTCGATCTTCTGCCCTGGGCGCAGTTGCTTGAGGTTGTCCCAGGATTCCTGTGTTGATTGGGCCATTCCCAGTACGGGAGCCAAAATGAGAAATAGCAAAACGGGCTTTACTCTTCCCATGATTACCTCCTACGGGTGTGAGCTTTGGACTACCGCGCTTCTGCTGGCTATCTAGCACGCTGGATTCCAAACGAGTTGCCTTGTTAACTCCTTCAAAAACACCGCAGTCTGCTGTGCCGCCGGGGGAAAAGGAGATTGCGACGGAGCAAGAATCCGCTGACACTGAAGGCCACCGCTGGCACTCCGGCCACGCGTTCCTGCCAACCCGCCTTCAGCCCGTGCCGAAGACCATACCAACCCGAAAGCCCACCATGTGCACGGCCTCTCCGGACTCGACTGACCAAATGTGATCGCGGAACTCGAATCGCAGGCCGATACGGCGGCGCAGCCAGTAATTCATTCCGCCACCGTAGTGAATCGCGAATGCCCCGCCTTTTCCGGCCAACAGAGAGAGGCCGCCGTCCACGAAAGGATCGAATTTGCGTTTCGAATCCCTGCGGACGAAATGAAAAGCGGGCGTTACCGATGCCAGGGCCGTCGTAACCGCGTACTGGTTGGTTACGGGCTTGAGCACGCCGATTTCACCGCCCAGGGCGAAGCGGTCGGTGAGGTGGCCCTCGCCTCCTCCTCCCACATGGAGGAAGTCCCCGTTCCAGCGTGTGTAGGCGCTCTTGGGCACGACCACCGGCCCGCCAAACACGTACACATAGCCGCTCGACATCTGGGCAGAGGCCGGCAAAGAAGCCAGGAACATGATTAGCATTCCAAGGATTGCCTTGACCACCGCCTCCCCCTTTCTGGTCGTCTTGTTGTTCACACCGTGCGCAAACCCCTCAGGACCCGCAACCACATAGTCCCGGGCGCAATAGAGCGTGTGACCACACCTCGGGTAGTTGGTAGCGCCCTGATTTATCGGGGCGGCTTTTCCATCGTCAAGGCTTAAACAGGCTGCGGGACAGCGCGTCCTTGCTGTCATTCTGAGCGAAGCGAAGAACCTCTGCATTTTTGGAATCAGGCAACTGCAGAGGTCCTTCGTCGTTCGCCGCGGCGACCTCCTCAGGATGACGGTCTTGGCGGTTCTTCCGCAGGTTATAGAGCCGCAGACTTGCAGGCCAACTCGGCGCTTGCAAAGGCTCGTAGCGCAGCGTTCGGATCCTCGAACTCTGCTACCTTCTTCAAAACAAGTCCGCGCTCGCTCCGCCTCAGGTTGAATCAAGGTGCGGTGACCGCTGCTGCACCCTGCATGAACCCAAAAGAACGAACTTCTGCGGCCGATAGGGCACGTTGGTAGACCTTTACCTCGTCAATCGAGCCATCGAAATAGATCCCCTCGGCTGCTCCAATCTGCAACGGCGCGTTCGCAGCCGGAATGACGTGGCCGTCAGTCGCACGGGCGACGGGCATTCCGTTGATGTAGAGCGCGTAAACAGGTCCCTTCCGGGTTACTGCCAAGTGGTACCACTGTCCGGGTGTCAGCGAGCATGAATAGCAAGCAACAACGTCGAAACCTCCCGTCGCAGGTGAGTTAAAGTGGAAAACCAGGCCATATGTCCACCCTGCCCAAAAAATCCACTTCTTCATGTCCCCGCCCCCTTCATCATGCGAGATGAACGGAGCAGGTTGCCCTGCTGCGTTAGATTTTGCCCAGAGCATGATCGAGAAGTCGTGGTCACCGAAGTTCCAGGCCCGACCGTTGGCCACCGTTACGTTCTGATCCACCCCGTTGAAAGCGAATGCCTGGCCAGCAACCCCTTTCTCGTATCCCGACCCATTCTGAGGTACACCGTCAGCGCGATTGACAATATCGATAGCAGTGCCGTCAGCCGGCCACCATGCAATCGGCGATTCCCCTATTGCCGAAAGGAGTTGAGTCCCTAGCGGCGCGGTTGTTCCCAGAGGCTCATTCTGAGGAGCAACAAATGGGGCAAGCATTAGGAGGGCTACTGTGATTAGCACGGCGGTGATCAGCCATGTTTTCTTCATACGAGTTCTCCCCTCTAGTTTCTACCGCAGTCTCACCGAACGAGTCTGTCGGCTGTGGTTTGAGTTCCTTGTAGGTGACTGCCTTCATGGCCCCCGTTCGATCCTCAACACGGGAGCGCCAAGAAGGCGTTCCCCCACTTCAAGGGGCAGCCACGGCGGGCGCTTTGTCTCATCGTGGGCTTCTTCTTTAATGTCTCCCGGCCACAAACCCCCGACGAATCTCGATTCGTGGTGGCTACCCGCCATCGAAGAATCCACCGCACGACGCGCTGTGTTGTGGCTACCGGCTCTTTCTGGTGACAGGAGGTGCGCGCGCACGCCACCCCTATCCGAAAATGGGTAGTGGCAGCGGCTGCCCATGGCGCGCACCTCCGAGTTCTCAGTTCGGCTCGCTTCAACGAGCCGCGTCAGAATTCGAGTACTATTTCGCGCCACCTGCTCCGCAGCGTCATTCTTACGGTGACTTGCGCAAGGCAACAAAGCCATGGGAGCCATAGTCGTCCCACCATTGTCCGCAGTAGTCGCCACGATCGTTCAAGCCCCAAGCGACAGTTGAAGTGGCGGCATTGGGCACGGTCGGCAAGGGTGTGAATACACCATTCCTCCAGATGCCGCTTTGAACAAAGTAGTCGGGGGGAGGATACCCAAACAGCAGGATTTCTCCAGCGTTGTTGATATCTGCGCCCTGGGTCCCGCTGGAACCCGGCACGTCAATGATGGTCAGCTTCGAGTGAGTCAAGAGGTAGGCGTGTGTGCCCTTGTCGTCCTCAAATGTCCCCACCTCCTCTCCTCGATCGTTGATGCCGTAAGGGCCCTCCCAGGGGTTGCTCGTTCCCGGAATGGTGGTGAACGAGTACGCCTTCCCGTCCCACGTCCAGCCGAGGCAGTCCGACCAGCTGTCGTTACAGGCGGAGCCCACACCGATTCCGTGATCGTTCATCTTCTCACCGAGGTTGATGGATTTGCCGGTGACGTCTGGGAGCAGAGTCCAGGTCCCAGTTGCCAATTTCAGTACAGCGGCATGTTGAACATCGCTAGAACCGACGTTTCCAAAAACCAGGCCCCGATTGTTGACGTCCCCCATCGCAACATCCGAGTTTCCGGGGTAATCCAATGGCATCTGGTGGCCGTTCCACCACAAGAAGCTATGAGAGTGGCCATCGGCGTCACTGTAAAAGCCAGCGGCCAGACGGCTGTTGTTGATTCCGAACATCTGGACGTACTGTGACCCCTCGACGTCAACAATGTAGAACTGATACTTGTCTCGGGCGGAGGCCAATTTGTTGAGTTCGTTTTGCGTGCGGGGCTTGGTCATTCCTGGCTTCGGGCTCCGTAACCCCTGGGGCGGGGCCCCCGCCAGGAACGGCGCAAGTAGCAAAGCGGCACCGATCGCCGCACTTAGCTTTGATACGATTGTTGTTTCATGCTTCATAACGTTCCCCTCCTCTTGCGGTCCTTGTAGACTTCGATAGTTGCGAATGATTCGCCGTTTGAACCGACCTTGGGTGGGTTAAGCGCTAGCCAGCCGGTGAGAAGATGCCAACCGTGGCTGCCTGGCGTACACCTAGGGTTGGGCGCGGTTCGAGATGTATGGATTGACAGGAGGTGCGCGCGCACGCCACCCCTATCCGAAAATGGGTAGTGGCAGCGGCTGCC
>PMYF01000473.1:0-1658 GCA_003171295.1 Acidobacteriota bacterium
CTAGGGTCCAAACACCAACAGCGTAAACGAACCCGGTTTGGCTGGCGGCCGCGGATGCGGGTGGTCGGCGGTGGCCGCGGGGGGCGGCCCGAATTCCGCCGTCAACAGAAAGATATTATGAGTCTTCGTATCGAGGGTCATGGTACGGGCGCCGCGCTGGGTGGGGACGCTTGCGACGCTCGCGAACTTGTCGGGCGAATCCTCATGCAGGACGGTCAGTGTGCCTTCACCGTTGGAGCTGAAGGCGAGCTGCGTTGCCGGGTCGAAGCCGTTGGCGTCCACCCCTTCCCCGATGGCCGGCGTGGCCAACACTTTGCCGGTGTCGGCGCTCATCACCGCCATCATCTTGTTGTCGCAGCCGATGAAGAGGCGGCGATGTTCCGTGTCCATGGCCATCCCCGAGGGCCCTTCGCACGGCGCCAGTGGCCAGCGCGCGGTCACCGTGAGCTGGCGGGAATCAATCTGCACGACTTCGCTTTTATCCTCCAGGTTGTTGTAGATGTGACCCTGGCCGTCCGCCACCGCGAACTCCGGCTTTCCTCCCAGGGCGATGGTCCCCGCCGCGGCTCCCGTCGAGGCGTCAATGGCTGTGGCATCGCCGCCGTGACCGTTGAACGTGAAGACGCGTTTCGAAGCCGGGTCGTAGAGGATGGCGTCTGGCCCGTTCCCTGTGGGCGCGGTCCCCAGGACCTTCAGCGTCTGGAGGTCAAAAATGGTGACGGTGTTCGTCCGCCCGTTGCTGGTAAAACCGCGGCCGAATTCGCGCGCCAGGGCGATGCCGTGGACTCCTTCCGTGCCGGGAATGTCCCCGACCACGGCGTAGCTGTCCGCGTCCACCACCATCACATGCGTGCTCCGCGAGATGTACAAGCGGCGCGCCGCGCTATCGCAGGTGAGGTAGTCCCAAAACCCTTCTCCGCCCAGTACGACTTTCTTGAGCAAATGGTAGTTGGATGCCGGCGCTGCGGCGGCTCGCGAGGGAGCCGCAGCCACGACCAGCGCCGCCACCATGAGAACGTGCACTATCCTCGCGACGGGCAGCTTTGCCCTGCCGCGTCCGTTCAGGCGTGTTTCCATGACTCCTCCTCGGGGAATGGTAGATTTAGTGGTTCGGCGGCGCTGACTCTCAAGTGGTTACCGGCCAGCCCCGAACGATTTTTCAACTTCTTTCACCCTAACACTATTATGCCAGAATCCACCCGACAAGCGGCATCTGGTCAGCCGTGAGGCCAAGAAGGTCGTGATTTTCAGAGCCGCCAGGCGTACCATGACCATCCCGGCCGCCCAGCCATACCTTTCCTCAATATCCTCGCGGACCGGACCAAGGGGTAACCGATGGCGATCGATCTGAATTTGGAACACCTGCCTCCTCCTCCCCGCAAGAAAGACTACCGCATCGGCGCGGTGGGGGCGGGCTTCATCATGCGGGACATCCAACTTGTCGCTTACAAAAATGCCGGCTTCAAGGTTGTGGCGATTGCTTCCAACGATCCCGCGGAGGCGCGCGCGACCGCGCAACTGAGAGGTGTTCCGAAGGTGTACGACACGGCGCGGGAACTTCTGGCCGACGACTCGATTGAAGTGCTGGACATCGCAGTGCCGCCGGAGGTGCAGCCGGGGATCGTGCGCGCGGCGCTCGAGCACAAGAACATTCGAGG
>PMYF01000473.1:1700-3891 GCA_003171295.1 Acidobacteriota bacterium
TGAAGACCGTGCTGCGGCGGGGGTATCTGGGTGAGCCCGTGCTTGCCACTATCGACATGCGCGCCATCCCTCACTGGCAGTCCTGGGCGCGGGATTACGATCAGGTGACGCTCCTTTTCATGAGCATCCATCACCTGGATAGTTTCCGCTATCTCTTCGGCGACCCGGAGAGTGTGTACGCGAGCTCGCGCCCCGACCCGCGCAGCACTTTCCCGCATAAGGATGGCGTGGTGCTCTACATCCTGGAGTACGCGAATGGCCTGCGCGCGGCGGCCTGGGACGACGTTTGGACCGGCCCCGCGCGCGAAGGGGCGGCGGACGATATCTACATCAAGTGGCGAGTGGAGGGAACTGCCGGCATGGCGCGGGGCACCCTCGGTTGGCCGGGCTATCCCGCGCGAGTTCCCAGCACTATCGACTTCACCACCCAGCAGCAGCCCAACTGTTGGATTTCCCCGCGCTGGCCCCAGGTGTGGTTCCCCGACGCGTTTGAGGGCACTATGGGAGAGCTCTTGAGTTCCCTCGCAGAAGGCAGAGAATCCGTAATCAGCGGGCGCGATAATCTGAATACGATCGCCCTGGTGGAAGCGTGTTATCGCTCGCTCGCCGAGCACCGGCCGGTGCGACCGGCGGAGATCAAGGAGGCACAAGCATGAAACTCGGACTCATCAATTCCGCCTGGCTGGGTTCCCCCGTGGGCACGGCGGAAGGCATTCGCAGGTCCCGGGAGATTGGTTTTGACACCATCGATATCATGGCCGATCCCCTCGAGATCGACGTCAAAGAACGGCGGCTCATCAAGGACACCTGCCGTGAAGCCGGCCTCCCGGTCATCAGCGTGTGCTGCTGCGCGCTGGGCATTGCGGATTTCAATCGGGCGGTGCGCGAATACCACGTGGAGCGTGTGAAGGCGCATCTGGATCTGGTTTATGAGCTCGTCGGCCGGAACCTTCTGCTGGTGCTGGGCGAATACATCTGGCAGATGGAGGTGATCACGCCCCAGGACCAGTGGAAATGGGCCGTGGAAGCGGTGCGCGAGCTGGGCGACTACGCCGCTGGGTTGGGCCTCGAGATCGCCATTGAGCTCGAGCCGTTCCACCTTTCCCTCGTCAATACTCTCCCCAAGATGGTGGATTTCCTGAATGATGCGGACCATCCCGCCGTGCGCGCCAATCTCGACATCTCGCATCTGGCTCTCGCCCACACGCCCGCCGAAGACATCCCCAAACTCCAGGGAAAGATTGCCCACGTGCACTTCTCGGATTGTGATGGCTCGAAGCACGGCGATCTGCCGCCCGGACGCGGCGTGGTGAATTTCCGGCCTTACCTTGCGCAACTGAAAAAGCTGGGATTCGGCGGGACCCTCAGCATCGAGCTTGAGTATTCGCCCAACCCCGAGAAGATCGTCGAGTGGGTCACCGAGGCCTACCGCGAGACCGACAAACTAATGCAGGAGATCGGCCTTCGCACGTAGCTCGCCGCCGCGGCATGGGTGGAAAGTGCACCGGCGCTTTTCGAAACCGCGAACTGACGCTGGACGATCATCGCGCCGGCAGGTGGGGTTCATGTTAAAGTTGCTCGGGGTAAACTCAGGCGATATGGCTGAACGACGCAGTTTCGCGTGGATGGACCTGCTATGGCTGGCGTTTCTGGCTGGCCTTGCGGCGTTGCAGCCGCGCCTGGAAATCCACAAACAGCTCACTCTGCTCGCACTCGGGGCATTCCAAATCTTTGAGCACTTTTTGCTGGACTGGGTTCCGAAGCGCGGGCGCACCTACAGCGTCATCCTGAAAATCCTGCTCGCGTCGCTGCTGGTGGACCACACGGGCGGGATTTTCAGCAGCTATTACCTGATCTATTTCGTGCCGGTCGTCACGGCGGCCATGTACTTTGAACTCTGGGCCACGCTCGCGTGGACGGCGCTGACTTCGGCGGCTTACTGCTCCTTCGTGCTATGGGTGCTCAGCGAGTACGAGGTAACCGCGGAGACCGCGACGGAGCTGGCCATCCGGAATCTATTTCTCTTCCTCGCCGCTATNNTGGAGCAGGCGCAGGAGGAGGCGCGGCGCTCCGAGCGGCTGGCGGCGCTCGGCCAGCTTTCGGCAGGCCTCGCGCACGAATTGCGGAATCCGCTGGCAGTGATCAAGGGTTCGGCGGAAACGCTGGCGCGGAAGCTCGCGGTCGCCGACCC
>PMYF01000253.1 GCA_003171295.1 Acidobacteriota bacterium
CGTGGTAAGAGTTTCCCCGGGCGCCAGCGTCTCTTGAGGACGAGTCTCAAGATAGGTCCGTGCACCGTGGTCACTCTGGGTTTCAATGGGGATCCAGCAAGCCACGGCCTCCGGCTCAATGTGGCCGCTCGCCAAACCCACCTCGCCATCCCAGTAATCGTTCACGGGGATCCCGCCGCCATTCCCCTGACTGTGATCGTCCGCAGGCCTCTCGGCCCCATTTCCTTTTGCAACCATTTGCCCCATGGGATTCTCTGCCCGGAAAGAAGCTGGCAGGGCAAAAACGGTGTCCCGGCCCCAGAGCTCGCTTACGCCCTGAAAGGTCCATAGCCCTTTCGGTTCCTTGAGGGGAGGTTCGATGGCCTGAGAAATTTGGACGACACGGCTGATTTGAAGAGCGCTCGAACCAAGATTCTTATAAGTGGCCGTGAAAACTGCGCTTTGCGGGAAGGAAGGGCAAAGATCGATATCGAGAATTCTTTCCAATCGCAGGTCACCCTCGGACGCGCTTGAAGGAACGATGACCCTCTCACACTCACCGAGCCGGGTACGCGCCGGTTGCAGCGCGAGGCTGGAATACTGAATCGCGAAATTCTGTATATCTTTCCCACCCAGCGTCACGTAATCAGAAGGTTCAGCGTTCGCTTCCGGTGTGTGACTATTCAGGCTCAGTTCCCGGCCGTTCTCCAGGAGCGATGTTGATAGCGCATGTTGGGGGCTCAAACGGATAACCAGGCTGCGAGCATGAATGGTGATGTTGCCCCCCTCGCGATACGAGACGGTTACACCCCCACTGCTTATTTCCTTGGCCCTATTTGAATTGCAGCCAAGCATTACCGCACCGAGGTTGACAACCAGAATGAGGCCAACATAAGTCAGAGGGGAAGGAAATGTTCTTTCCACGAGAACCTCCAAGGTACGAAAGTCGCGATGATCAGGTTTGCCAGCGCGGGAAATAGAGGCCGCAGCAGCTTCCTGTCGGCGACACACGGAAGTTTCATTTTGAGGAGGATGGCATAAGATCAGACTGTGTCACTTTCGTCGGTTCGGCTAACGCGACGAGCCCATCGACATCAAGATCTTTATAAAGGTCCAAGCAGAAAAGATCCGGAGCATCATCATAGCTCACAGGTTTGTCGAGAAGAAAACCCAAGGATCTCATCCCGCCACGAGTTATCAATTCCGCAAACAAAGTTGGCTCAAGGTCACAAGCGCTGAGCGCCACCACCTGGCTGCGGATCCCCATAGTCTCAACCCGGATCCTGGGGGCATGCGAGAGGCTCTGGAGCCATCGCGTTATGGCGATAAGTTGAGCAGCCTCCATACCCATAGGACGATCCCCAATTGCCCCGAGCAGTTGAGTGTAAGCGCCGGGTATCGGCTTCCCGGGTGAGGCGTCGCCAAAGAACAATAAATCGAGGGCGAGCACCTGCTCCCCCCGATTCACACGGTCCGAGACTTCGCTGGCGGCTCGCTGCTTCCCTTGGTCGTTCAGCACGACCGTGATAGGAGCGTTGTCTGGGATGGCGATGGCTTTGAGCCAGACTCCGGTAGCGCTCAAGCCATTGTTCAGTTCAAAGCGGTAAGAGCGGGTCTCCACACCTTGGTGCTTGGTGTTGGTAAACGCCCAGGCGTGTTTCACGGCAACCGCCTTGTAACGCACCAGGGTTTTGAGGTGGGCCCTCTCGGAAGCGGCCCAATTCGCCTTTTCGGCGTCACGGGAAGGGACGGGCTGATGCTGGATGCTGCTTGCGAAGCGCCTCGCCAGCCCGAGAATCGTCAGGTTATCCTTGGGCAAGCCAACCCTAAGCTCGTCAATACTTTTGATTTCAGAATCCACCGGGATTTCGTCTTCCGGCCCCGACAGGTTGAAATACTTGTTGAGGAACCGGTAGGCCGTTTGGCGATTGTCCACCTGGTAGTTATGGGTTCCAGGATCAAGATTCTCGTGCCAAGCAAAAACGCCCTCCGCTCCCAAAAGCCGGAAGAAAGGCTTGATATCATCGTATATGTAGGGCTTCACGAGAGGGGCTCGAAAACAGCAATTGTCTTCGGCATTATAAATGAGCAGCGTGGGTCGAGGCGACCGCATCGCGGTAAGTTGGGTATAGTCCTGACCATCGCGGAAGTCGGTGGCATTCTGCTCGATGTCGTCGTCGATCTCCTCCGGGTGCTCAGCCCCGGAAGTGAGGGAGGCGAATCCGGCGACAGGAATTGAGACTGCAACTCTTTCGTCGAGAGAACTCAGCACGATCGTCTGCCACCCGCCGCCCGACTTGCCGGTAACCGCCAGCCGCTGCCGGTCCACATTGGGATGATCGTAGAGGTAGTCGAGTCCCCTGCGCATGGCAAGGTAAAACAGACCCACCCCGTTTACTCCTACAAGGTCAAGATGGCCAGCGAAGTTGTGGTCGTTTTCCGGTTGATTCAACTCGCCGCAATCCAGCCACTCAAGGTTCAAAGCGAACATGCCTCTCTTGGCGAAATTGATGCACAGCTTTTGTTTATCCTCGACGGCTTTCCCAAGTGAAAACGCATGCCCATTCACACATAGAATCGCTGGGATCTTGCCGCGGATATCGAGTGGTTCATAAAGAATGGCAGTAGATTGGAACCCGGGGACGATCTCATACCGAAGCTTTCGCATCCGGTATCCGGTCCCCGTTGACATGATACCAAGGTCCTCAAATTTAGCGGGCGCATCAACCCATTCGCCCGGCCACCCGTGAAAAACAATATCGTCCAGGAGGTGCCGACGGACCCGCTTCGCCTCGGAGGTCCACTGCTGAGGACTCTGAGGAGCCGAGAGGGGTGCGACATGCGCCATGGCGTATTCGCGCAGCAGGTATTCCGTGACTTCCGCCGCCTGGATACGTTGACCTAGGATAGGTTCAATCTGCTTGGGTAAACTCTGGGAGTGCGCCAGGCTGGCCGTCAAGAAGACCGCCGGAATCAACCATCGGATGAAACACATATTCTTCCCCGTTCCAGAGAGCCTGCTCAGGCGTTGCCCCGTGCCCTATTTCGTTGTTCGGGTGTTGTATCCTTCGAAGGTTGCGAACTCAATGAAACACTCCACCAGCGGCAGAAGCGGGGAGTAAGGGGTCTGACGCAGAACTTTACGTCAGACCCCTGCCTCAGCACTCTTGAGCCATTGAAGACGTGCCCATCTTGTTGCTGCGTGTCACCTAGAAAATCAGTTTCAGTGCCATCTGAACTATGCGTGGATCCCGTGCCATCGTAATCTGACCGAACGTACTGTCAGCCACCGACGTGTCCGGCTGGTCCAACAAGGGATGATTGAAGAAGTCGAAAAACTCCGCCCTGTACTGCAACTTGAACCGCTCGCTAAGCGAGAATTCCTTGTGAATGGAGAAGTCAACGTTGAAGGTGCCGGGTCCGATCAAGGTATTCCGGCCGACGTTGCCGAAAGTGTTGTCTTGCGGCGTGGTGAAGGCGCTGGTCGTGAACCATTGGGCAATCTTATTGGCGCGGGAACCCGTCGTATATTGCGGCGTGGAGACAAGTTGCGCTTGGTCATTGGAATTCGAAGGAACGCTGAACGAGGTATCTGCGCCGGAGGTGATGTTCAGCGGGAAGCCGCTTTGCCAGGACCAGATCCCCGTTGTCTCCCATCCGCCGAGGAAGGTTTTTGCCAACCCGTGTTGGGGTGAGGGGATCTGCCATACGTAATCGACCAGGAAACGCTGCGGGACGTTGTAGTCGGAAACCGCCCGGTAGGCGGTCACATTGTAGGGATCAATGACGCTCACCGTGTCCATGTCGGTTCGGTAGGAAGAGACGCCATCAATGCTCTTGCCCCAGGTATAATTCGCGCTTACGTTCACGCCTTTGGAGAAGCGTTTCTCCACCGAAACCTGCAAGGCGTGATAAATGGAGTTTCCACCCGACATGTCCTCAGTCATCTGTTGGAATTGCTGGTACGGCCGGCGAGCATCCTCGTTGTCGGCGGTGGCCGTCAGGCTCGGCAAGGGCGCGTTGGCGTCCGTGTTGTAGGAAAGATGCCTTCCTGCTGAAGCTACATAACCAATTCGCCCTAGGACGTCCTTCCCGAACTGATGTTCCACGGTCAGATTCCAGTTCGTGATTCTAGCCGGCGTCCAGTTGTTCTGGTAGGACACACCATTGAGGGGAGTAGCAAAGGCGACGCTGGAGGAAGGAAGCTTAGGACCATACTGTGCCGGAAAGGGGTTTGCAATCCCCTCATACGGGTTCATAAACGGAACATTGTAGAATGTGAACTGCGGGCTGAAGGGCGCGCTGGTCGCAAAGCTGCCGAACGCCTCGGCAAACGGCGGCTGATAGAAGACACCCCCTCCGCCGCGCACGGTCGTCCGGCTGTTTCCGCCCGGATTATATGCGAAGCCGAGGCGCGGACCTAGCTCCTTCCAGCTTGATAGAAACCCTCCGTTGGGACAACCCGAGTCGCCCGCAAAAAGGTACCCCTCCGGCGAATTGGGAAACCGTTGCGATTGCAGGCCCGGCCTGAAACACTCGACCCGGCCCTCTGAGTCGGAGTAAGGAACGAAGGGATCCCAGCGCAATCCGGCGGTCAGAACCAGATTCCGGTTGACCCGGTATTTGTCCTCAATGAACAAAGCGGCTTGGTTTCCGCTAAAGCCATCGTACTGACCGCCCCCCTGCAGAAAACTGTAGGTATCGCCGATCAGGAAGTCTGCAAGCGGGTCACCGGTGTTACCCTTGCCCTTAAAAGTAAACAACCCGTTCTGGTGATAGGTGTTATTAAGGGCCACGGTAAGCCGCATGAAGTCGCCGCCCATGGCAATCTCGTGCGAGCCATGCATCCAGTGCAGGCTGTCGCTAAAATGAAAGTCACGGTCGTGGGTCAGGGAGTAGTGCCCCGAGTTAATAGTGAAAAAACCCGATACCGCCAACCTCAACTCGGGCGGCTTCGTAACCGCGATGGCGAGGCCAGCATCGGCCCAACTGAACG
The DNA here is from genome assembly GCA_003171295.1 of Acidobacteriota bacterium. Classification (GTDB taxonomy): domain Bacteria; phylum Acidobacteriota; class Terriglobia; order UBA7540; family UBA7540; genus Bog-366. The sequence continues at coordinate 4,976 of PMYF01000253.1, forward strand.
GTGCACCGCTAACCACAGAGTTGGTAGCCCGCTTGTACGAGAAGATCGCGCTGTTCAGCTTGTTTGTGCTGATATTGTAGGTGTCGCTGAAGGACCCTCCCTGAACACCCAAACTGAGCCCCGAGGTCGTGGCGATGATATTCTGGCTTCCCAGCACCGGATCCCTTCCGTAGTGTGAGTAGAAATAACGCCCATATAGCCGGTGTTTGCTCAAATTGTAGTCCGCTCGGAGCATGACCTGGTTGTCACTCTGGTTAATGGGCTTATTGTAGTAAATCACCCCGCTCGAGTCTGTCGCGGCCGGGACCAATTGCAGGAGCTTATTGCTGGCCGTTGTGAACTGGTCCGTCGGAATCTGGTTGCCTTCATAGGGCACTCCCGTGTAGGGATTGACGAGTTGCCTGCTTAGAGCCGAGAAATCACCCGTTCGCTCAGCGGCCGTCGGCACGGTGGTCGAGTTCCCTTCCGAGACGTCGCGGGATCGTGTCCCCTGGTAGGTTCCGAAGAAAAACAGCTTGTCTTTCTTGATCGGCCCCCCGAAACTGCCTCCAAACTGGTTCTGCTTCAATTGATCGGGAGTAGCGGCAAAGAAATTCCGCGCGTTCAGGTCTTTGTTGCGTAGAAAGTCGAATGCCGTACCATGCAACGTGTTGGAGCCTGACTTGGTAACGACGTTCACTATGGCGCCTGCCCCATGTCCGTACTCGGCACTGTAGCTGTTGGCTAAGACGCTGAATTCTTCCACCGCATCCGGATTGGGGAACGGAGAGTTGACGCTGGTATAGTGATCCTCGTTGCTGCCCCCATCAAGGTAGTAGTTGACACTATCAGCCTGGGCGCCATTGGCGGTGATCGATTGCGCGCCCGGATAGGTGGTGGTTTGTTGAGTGTCTCCCGAGGCTGTGACCGGAGCATTACCGGCGTGCGAATCAATCGCTCCCGGCGTCAGCAGAATCAGCGCCGCAGCATTGCGTCCGTTGAGCGGCAGATTAACGATGTTCCGCCCCGCGATCAGTTGGCTCAGCGCGCCCGAGCGTGTCTCGACCATCTGCGCGTTGGCTTCGACGGTCACCGACTGGGTCGTACCTCCGATTTTGAGAGTGATTGTAACCGAGGAATTCTGATCGATCCGCACTTCGATGCCACGCTGCTCGAAACGCTCGAAACCTGCCATTTCCACGGTAAGGCTATAGACTCCAGCCGGCAACAAGGGGAGCACGTATTCGCCATCGTTTCCGCTCGTTGTTGCGCGGGTGAGCCCGGTCGTAAGTGAAGTTGCCGTCACCTTGGCGTTGGGGACGGAGGCCCCACTCTGGTCCAAAATCGATCCAGCGATGGTCCCAGTAGGTTCGGCCGCACGAAGAAGCGCACAAAAGCAAAGCGATATGAATAACCACGAGATAAGAGATCTGATGAGCATTTGCTCAACCTCCACACAACGATTGCCCGGTGGGCATTTTGAATCTCAGACGGTCGTCCAACCCCCAAGCCCCAATCGAGCCAAAAAGCGGGAAAGAACAACACAAAAAGCGCAGAATAATTCTCTGCAATTTCAGAACATATACGCAATTTGCTAACAGCGTCAAGATGTTTTTCATGCAAGACATTCTCATTAAGCCCAGCTACTACCACCAAACCCTTAAAGGCAAATCGCCCCGCCATGCCGCCGGGATGGTCATGGCTGCCGCATACTGCTTATAATAAATAGTTTAGCGTTAGCACCCTAACCGCGCAAAGGAATGGTGCAGCCCTTCAAACGGTCGCTCTCCGGCTTAACCTGGTCCTTGAAAAACATCTTGACAGGAGGTGGTAGTCTACCCATTATAAGGGACCACATATGCTTGAGACTTCACTTATGGCGCTCGTCGTAGGGGCCTTTGGTAGACCCGGGAGAAACTGAAATGAAGAAGAAGGCAACCACGCTCTCCGACCTCGCCCGCGCGGCCGACGTAAGTGTGTCCACGGTGTCCAGAATTGCAACGGGTAGCGCCTCCGTAAGTCCCGAAATTGAAAAGCGGGTGAGGAATATTGCGTCCAGCCTGGGCATTGAACTCTGCACCACTTGTAAATCCCGAACCGTTGCCTTCCTTCTCAGCAACAGGCCAATGTTGCACCCCTACCATTCGCGTGTCTTGTGCGGGGCAGAAGCTTACTGCGCCCTGCAAGGTTACAAATTGCTCTTTATCTCGCTGAGTTATCCTCTCAACGCCGGCCGCCGGGAGCTTCACTTGCCGCAGTTGACCGGAAGCCGTCGCGCGGTGTGCGGATACATTATCAGCGGCACAAACTCGCCAGGGCTACTCGATTTCCTGAACCGCAAGACTGTTCCTTTCGCCGTTCTGGGCAACAACGTTGTGGGTGATTGGCGATCCCAAGACTACAATGTCGTTTGGGATGATGATGTCCAGGGTACCTACGATGCGATTCGTTATCTCCAAGTCCTTGGTCACCAAGCGATCTGGTTTGTTGGGAACTGCCAGTTACCTTGGTTCTCGCGCTGTTACGCTGGATATAGCCGCGCCATGCTGGAAGCTTCCCTTGCTCCCCGGCTCGAAGATGTCGGCTTGGAAAACATGGAAGAAGTAGGCTATCTGGCCACAAAATCAATCCTTGGCCGCAATGATTCAGCCAGTGCTATTTTCACCGGCAGCACAACAGCCGCCTATGGAACCTACCGAGCACTGAAAGATGCGGGGCTGCGGATACCGGACGACATAAGTGTGGCGGCAGTTGGGGAATGCGAACCTGCGATGCTTGACCCTCCTTTGACGACCGCGCGGGAGTTTCCAGAGCAAACGGGAAGGAACCTGGCCAGACTCTTGCTTAACAGTTTAGCCAATCCTGACCTGGGCCCACAGCAGACCGTGATTCCGACCCAACTCGTCAAGCGCGAGTCTTGTGGTCAGCCTTCTGGCGCCAGACCGCCACGTCCTGAAACGGGAGCCCAACTTCACGAGTCATCGACTGGCACTAGGGCAAACGGAGGTGTTCACGATTTATAGGCGGAGGTTGTGACTATGACGGGTAGGGAACGTATCCTCGCCGCATTCCGGGGGGAGAAGATGGATTTTGTTCCCTTTTCTCCCAATATCTACCAATGGTTCTACTACCACCTGGCGAATAGGAAATTACCGGCTGAGATCGCGCATGCACGACATCCGTTTGACGCCCTGCGCCACCTGGGAGCGGATATTCTCGCCCGCTGGGATACACAACTGGCAACCCGGGAGATTTACACGGCGGGCGAGTTCTCAGAATTCTATAGCGGGGAAACAGGTGAGGATGAGCCATTGATAACATCGTTCAATTGCTACCCGCCCCGCAAGAACAAATGCGCGCGGAAGTTCGTGTCCCCGTATGGCACATTGACGCAGACTTGGGCATACACAAAAGAGGCAGGGGCGGATTTTGAGTTGGGATTCTGGTGGAAATCCTGGGACGAGTATCCTGCGGTCCGGTTCATGTTGGAATGCTTGGAGTACACCTTCGACGCCGCTGAGTTTCATCGCTGGGTGGAGCGAGTCGGCGCGGACGGCATGGTGATGGTCCACCTGACGGAGTCTCCTCTCAAGAGGTTACATTGGTTGGCTGGGCCCGAGAATGCCTCCTTATTCATCATGGATCATCCTGCTGAAATGCAGGCGCTCGCGCGAATTCATGAAAGGAAGGCGTTGACGCTTCTGGAAGACATCGTGGACAACCTGGAAACGGAAATCTTCATTTCGCTCGACAACCTGGACTCAGTTTTTTACCCGCCTTGCTTCTACAAGGACTATTGCCAGAGCTTCTTCTCGCAGGCGGCCGAAATCATTCACCGCCGGGGCAAATTCTTCGTAGTCCACGCGTGTGGGCACAATCGGGTGCTATTACCTCTCGTGGGGAAGTCAGGTGTGGATTGTCTGGAAGGAATCACGCCGCCCCCGCTGGGTGACGTGGAGTTGAACGAAGCGCGCAAGCTGGCGGGATCAGAGAATTTCGTCGTGAATGGTGGGATGGATGCCCCCCACCAGGAAATTACCGAAGACACTGAAGCGCGTCTACACGAATACACTCGTCGCCAGATGGAGTCCATGGGCGACAAACGGCACTTTATCTTTGCCTCGAGCTGCAACACCTCTTATCTGACCCCATGGGAAAATCTGGTCTGTTTTCGAGATGCGGCCCGCGAATATGGCGGCCTGGATTAGAACCCCAAAGTCTGTCGTCAGCCCGTATGGTCAAAAAACTCTTTCATCGATTTGCTGAGCGGTCCAGCCCGCCGTCGGATATTCGGTCTCGTTGAAATGAACCACCCTGCGCCGAGGATGGGCCAAAAGCACTAAACGAACAGAACCCGAAAAGTCGCGGCCGGCACCGTAAAGAAATTTCCACCTGCGAGAGATTTCCTTAGAGTCTTGCCATGTACCTCAGAGCTGGCCTGCAATTGATGCCGTGCTCTCACTGTCCCCGGTGTGGTTACTCGCAAGAGGGACGGCATCAACGGTGGACCGGCCCACGCCGCCGCCCTGCGTGACAGTCACCCGCGCGTCGGGCGCAGCATACTCGTCCGCAATCCGGAAGGCGGCCGCAGCCCTGAAGGTATTTCACTTCACCTGCAGTTTCTGCCGCGCCAAGAAAAGCTGGATCTGTTCTTTGTCCAGATCCGCCCGCTCCAGGGCTTTCAACTCCTCAAACCTTGTTGTAGCGCGCTGAGCTTTTTGCTGGTCACCAAGTTTTCGATAGACCTGGGAAATGTGGTAAAAAGCCGCACTCGATTTGGGATTCAATTCTGCAGCGCGTTGCAGCTCCTGCAGCGCTTGCGGTGAATGGTCACACTCTTCAAGAACGATGCCAAGTTCGAGGTGGGGTTCGGGCAACCGGGGAGCGAGGCTGATGGCCTTTTCCAGGTAATTCTGGGCCCGCTCGAGGTTGCGTGTTGAGTTCGCGCGCGCAGGGCTTGCCAACATCTTGCCGTAGTAGTAGAGCCCCCAGGGATCGCGCGGATTCTTCTCGATGTAGTGCTCAAACTTCTGCTGGATTTCTGTTTGCAGAGAACCCGCGGCATCGTAAACCAAGCCCAGCAGTTGCATGGGCGCGGGGTTATCTGGCAATGTATCCGTGGCCTGCAAGAGGATCTTTGCAGCACCCAGGTAATTGCCTGCCAGGTAATACGTAGCTCCAAACCCCAGCCACATGTTCGCTGAGTTGGGAAAGTCCTTAACGCCGGACTCGAACAGCTTCACGGCCTGATCGAGTTTCCATTGGCTTACCATAGCCTGGGCAAGATCGAACCGGAACCGCTCGGATTGCGGGGCAAGTTCAACGGCTCGATGATACGCGGCGATTCCCGCAACCGGATCTGACATGGCAAACCGCACTTCTCCCACCAGGCTTTCCAACTCAGCGTCGTCGTGCCGGGAAAGCATGTCGTGCAAGATATTTGCGGCGGCGGCCTCTTGGCCCGACCGATGATAGGCAAGAGCCAGGTTATAGGCGATTTCCTGCGAATCCGGATAGGTCTTGCGCAACATTTCAAATTCCCTAATGGCCAGTTTGTAGGCGCCAGACTTCACAAGCATCCAGGCGATTTCACCGCGGCGTGGATCCCTCGGCCCAAGCTTCGCATCCAGCATGCTCAGCGTCTTCTCAGATGATTCCTCCTGCCCGAGCATTATGTATGCTTCGAGGGTGTGCAAGAGTACTGCCGGCTCATCGGGCTGGAGCTCGGAGGCCCTTTGAAATTCCTGCAATGCTGCGCCTGGTTGGTGATCCAGCAAGTACGTCATGCCAAGACTCACGCGGGCGACATAATCCCGCGGAGTTGCGCGGAGAACCGTTTCAAACTCTCTGCGCGCTTCCTTAAGCTGCCGTTCCCTCAGAAATGTTGCCCCCAAGGCCCGTCGCGCGGTGACCCGATTGGGCTGCAGGGCCAATGCCCGCTGCATATGCTGTTGGGCGCCCGGCAGGTTTCCAAGGCCGAATTGTGCGGTGCCGGCAACCTCCTCCGCCTCCGCCGATGAGGGGTCGAGTGTCAGGGCCTGGGAAGCCGCTTCGAGGGCTTGTTGGAACTTTCCCTCGCGAATGAGTTGCTGCCCTTGACGACAGAGATCCGGTGCCGTGGTTTGGGGTACCGTTGCGCACAGGGTCCCAGCCACGAACAGGATCACGCAGCTACCAGACAGCATGGGCCTTCTCACGCCGTGAGAATACCACGAGCCAGGGGGAACGTTAATTCCCCATACCGGGATTTCGATAACTTTCGACTGAGGCTTGCAGAATATAGTGGCAGCCCCTGTTCGGGCGGCAGATTGGGCAGACGCATCGAACGCCGCTACAGAGAAGGAGCATCCGTATGATTCGCAATGAGCGGCAGACCTGGAAGACAAACTTCAGAAATACCAAGCTGCAACGGCTCAACGAAGGTAACAGAGTCATGCCCCCAGTACGCGGGCACAAACTGGGCTGCAGCCGAGAGGAAGTTGAGGCGCATCGATGGCAGGCCGGGACAAATCGTGATGCGCCCGTGCCATCGAACACGGGCCACGTCAATAGACCGTCGCTCCCCTTGAATATTCCATCTCGTCACGTTTGCCCTTGGCGATCACTTGCACCTCAGCACGTCCCAACGCGAGCCCGGGGCAGTAAGCACTGATCCTCGCTCGTCCCACACGCGAAGTTGCTCGCATGGCGATGCGCGTCATGCCGGCCACGGCGTCCCACGTGAAGCCCGTGGCGTGCCCCGCCCAGGTTTGCGGCAATAGCTCGCCCGGGCCGTAGCAGTTGAACGTGATGGCGTTAGAAGCACTGGGTACCAACGCGCCCTCCTTGTCTACGACCTTCGCCGTGATATAGGCCAGACTCTCGCGATCGCCGGCATCAACCTTCGGTACGTCGGATTCCAGAACGATGCGGGCCGGCGGGCCAGCGGTTTTGCGCGCATCGGTAAAGGGCTCACCAGCGAAATGCGCAACCGCCTTCAGAGTTCCGGCCTGGTAGGGCACGACCCACACTCGGGGCGGGTGAAGAAGGCCCGCATTTTTCCCTTCCTTTTTCACGCCCAACGATTGCTCGTTGAGAAAGAGCTCCACCTCCGCAGCATTGCTGTACACCTTCACTGATTTACGCTTGCCTACGTCGCCAGGCCATGTCCAATGACCGCAGATACGGAGCGTGGGTTTGGAACTCCACTGGCTCCGATAGAAATAGAAGACGTCTTTGGGAATCCTCCAGGCATCGGCCATGCCGAATGTCACCAGATGCGGAATCACCGGATCATACTCCTCGCCGTCGTAGTCGAACTGATGCCATAAGGTGCTTCCGGCGATCCACGGACGAAGATTGACCTGAGTTAGGAATTCTTCGTGCAGCACGCAGCCCAGGTCCTCGCTCTCCGGCCCCATTCCATAAATGCCGCGTCCGATACCCGCGGCGGTGTATTCCTCAATCATGTACTTCCGTTCGGGATGCAGCCGGTGGTCCCCGTCGTCGTCTTCCCACGTGGAGTACAGTCCCACGACGTCGACCATTTCCTTAATGGCCTCGACGCGTGGATCGTGCATAGTCACGATACGGGTGGGATCCAGTTGGCGGTATTTTCGGACCACCGTCGTCACGACGCGCGTGGCCACGTCATCGGGAGCATCGATCTCGCCGCAGAATCCGTACATGATGACGCACGGGTGGTTGCGGTCGCGAACGATCATCTCCTCTGCTGACTTGGCCTGAATCGTCAGATACTCCGGCGTGTCTGCCACCTCCTCGCCGATAAACAGTTCCTCCAGCACCAGGATTCCCAATCGATCGCAAGCCTCCATCACCGCGGGGTCATGCGGGTAATGGCTGGTCCGGAAAAAGTTCGCACCCATATCGCGGATGATCTCCATATCCTTAACGTGCCGCGAATTGGGCAGAGCATTTCCCATCCCAGGATAGGACTGAAACCACGTAGTCCCCTGCAACTGCAGCCGCTTTCCATTCAGCAAGAACCCTTGCTGAGCGTCGAAGCGGAACCAACGCAGGCCCAGTGGAATCTCGATGGAATCGATGGGTTGTTTCGCTTCGCCAAGGGAGGTGCGAATCCGGTAGAGATAAGGATAGTCTGGAGACCACAGTTGCGGGTTATTCAGCGGCGCGATTTCTTGAGTCACGTCCCGGCTTGCGTGCCCGGAGACGGCAACGGAAGAAGTGACGGTCCCCACGAGTTTGCCCGCAGGGTCGATAACCTCGTGGGTCAAGGACAGGCTTTTTGATTGACTGGTCGTATTAGTGACCGTCGCATGAACCGCGACCTCCGCCGACTGCTCGCTGACCCGCGGAGTTGTCCAGTAGACCGTCGACAGATAAACGGGCTCCGAGACTCGCAGCCAGACGTCGCGATAAATCCCTCCGTAAAATGTCACGTCGGTCTTCACGGTGGGTGAAATGTCGGGATTGTAGAGGTTGTCGACCTTAACCGTAAGCGCATTGGCCTGAGGGCCGAACGTGACAAATTCGGTGATATCGAATTCAAAGCTCGTGTATCCGCCCTTATGTTCGCCCACGCGGCGGCCATTCAGCCAGAACTCCGACACCTGGTTGGCGCCTTCGAATTCCAGGAAAACCCTCTTTTCGCGCAGGTCCGCGGCGAGCTGGAAATGCTTGCGATACCATCCGATGCCGCGGAAATAGCCAGGAATCTCATCGCAACCATCGTGAGCGTTCCAGGTGTGCGGCAAGTCGATCGTCTCCCACCAGGAATCGTCGTACCCGGCCTCATGAGCACGGAGGAAAGCCGGTTCGATCGCTGCCCCAGCGGAAGTGTCACGATCAAAGGAACCCAGATCTCCGCCCCCGTGCTCTTGCCGGCAGAACAACCAGCCAGCATTGAGGTTCTCTCGCCAACGTGGTGTGGGTCGCGGTCCGATGCTCTCCAAGACAGGCGCGGCCGAGCCCGCCCGTCTTGCCAATGCCGGAAGTGCCTGAGAAGCCGCTACCCCTCCGGCCACGCTGCGCAGGAATTCTCTACGTTTCATGCCTGCCCCCGCTATGCCCCATTCCGCAACGTCCCGAATTCCCGCGCAAGAGCCCCTGCCTCTGCTCTTGCGCGATCAAGCCCGCCGCTTACTTTGCCGGGACCCGGATGTGCACGGAGCCTGGCTCCAATTTCGGAGCCGCCGCGGTCACCACGATTTCTCCCGGCCTTCCGGTGGTTTGCACATTGATCGCCACAACCCCGGTGATCGCGTCGATTTCCGTGGCTCCTCCCAGCAACCGTCCAGGTCCGCTGACTTCGAATCGTACCCAGGGATGCGCGTCCGGAACGGTTGTGCCGTTGGCGTCAACCACATCCGCCTCGATGAAACTCACGTCCTCGCGGTCAATGTCGAGTGTCTCTTTCTCCGCTTTCACTGCAATGCGCACCGGGTTCCCCGCCGTCCGCAGTTCATCACGCACGGTCTCACTTCCCTTGTGGGCAACCGCCACCAGTGCTCCATCTTCGTAGGGAACAGCATCCCAGACAAAGGGGGGATGCTTCAGGCTTGCACCCGGCAGCATCTCCTGATTGAACTGCTCCTGGTATTTGATCTCATCGCTGGCCTGCCGGAATTCCCGCCACACTCTTTCGTTCGTTATCGGTTGATGGACGCCCAAGCTGCGACCGTTCAACTGGAGTTCAACGGTGTCGCAGTTGCTATACACCCTGATCTGCCGCTTTCGCCCTGCCTCGCCCGGCCAAGTCCAGTGGCCCACGATGTGGACCATGGGTTTCTCGGTCCACTGGCTCTCGAGGAAATAGAACCCATTCTTCGGGAGACGCCACATATCCGAAACGCCCAAGTAATCGTTAAATGGCCAGCGGAAGGTCACCTTGCCACCCGGAAACGGCCAATCCCAGACGCTGCGTGTGCCCGTGGCGTTCACTTCACCGGTATCGAACATGCACCACTTCGCCGTCGCCAGCCACGGCAAGGCGTTCCACTGCATCAGGTGGCCTTCCAAGAGCTGCGCGGCCACGCTGTCACCGAGGGAGAGGCTGTCCTCGGATCCACCGGGATGGTGGTAAGGAGCACCCTCCAGCCCCCGCTCCGACTGAAACGCTCCCCATTCATTCCAGACATACCCCTTCTCGGGATGCTCCTGATGCTCGCGCAGAAGGTCGAAGCGCCCTTGTTCAAAATCATAGGAACTTGTCGCATCCATGATATCGGTAACATGCGGAGCCCGGCCCGCCGTCCAGCGTGCGGGGTCAAGTGCGTGGACGGCCTCTGACAGCTCGATGAAATCTTCGGGATAGTGGTAGCGGCTCAGGTCATCGGCCAGGCCCCAGATGATGATGGCGGGGTGGTTGCGGTCGCGCTCAATCATCTCCCGCATCTGTTGCTTTAGATTCTGCATGAGCGGGCGCGGAAAGCGCTCCGTGTAAACCGATCCGACGTTATCCTCGACGGGGGGATAGATATGAATCTTGATATTGGGAATCTCTTCCCAAGTCACGATTCCCTGCCGGTCACATTCGTTAAGGACAGCCGGATCCTGCGGATAATGTGCCGTGCGCAGGAAGTTTGCCCCCATGCCTTTGATCAATTGGATATCACGCTCACCGACGACCTCCGGCACCGCATCACCCAGGAACCCGTAATCCTGCCGGCGGTCAACGCCATGCAGGTTGATGGGCTTGCCGTTCAGCACAAATCCCACGGCCGGATCAACACTGATGAAGCGAATACCGAAAGGCGTCACGTAACTGTCGACCGCACGGCTACCGTCTGAAACCCTACTCACGACTCGATAGAGATACGGCGTGTCCGGCGACCACAGGTGCGCGTTTGGAAGGGCACCCGTATTCTGATCAAACGCCTTCGTCTCACCGGGCGCGACGGTCACGCTCGCATCAAGTGTGGCAACGGTCTGGTTGCTATCGTCCACGACCAGCGTCTTCAGCTTCGCGCTTGCGGCGGTCTTGCCGGTGTTCTCAAGCCATGTGCGCACTCTCACCGCGGGGGCGCCAGCGTTTCCCTCCGTTGTCACCCACGTCCCGTTGGGAGCCACGTGAAGGGGGTCCGTCACCTGCAGCGATATGCTGCGGTAGATGCCGCCATACACAACTACATTGCTCTCATTGGCGGGAGCAATCGCAGGGTTCATTACGTCATCCACTCGAACCGCCAGCAGATTGGGCGCGTTCCATTTCAGCAGGTCGGTGACGTCGAATTGAAATCCCGTAAAGCCACCCACGTGCCGCCCCAAAAGCTTGCCATTCACCCAAACATCGGCGATTTGAAACACTCCCTTGAAATTCACCGACACTCGCCGCCCTTGCCATTCCGGCCGCGCCTCAAACCGTCGGCGGTACCATCCCACACCGCGAAAGTGGCTGCTGGTTGGAAACGGACAATCCCAGGTGGCATCCCAGGTGTGGGGTAGTGCAATGCTCTCCCATGTGGAATCGTTGTAGCCTGGCAGCTCGGCGCCTATGAACTCCGCCTCTGTCGCCGCCCCCGGATCTGCCTGGCGTTTGAACCGCCAGTCGGCGTTGAGCGACTTCTGCACGCGGAGGTCTTCAGATTTCTGGTCCCTCGCGGCCGGCTTCCGAGTCGAGTTTAATGATTGTGTTGGATCAGATGCGATACCTGACCCGATCATGCAGAGCGTCACAAGTATATAAATCCCCGCTATGCGTATTGATTGCATGGTTTCCTCCACAGTCGTCCTCCGCTCATCTTTTGTCGTTGCATTCTTCCCTTGCCCCGGCAGCGTCGGGGACCACATCCCGTCAAAGAGAGTATCTCGGCCTTCAGGAAGCACCTTTACGGTGCACAATGCGTGGCTCCCGTATGGACTCCTTCAAGGGCGGACAGCCAACCCTGATATCCCTACCTCTGGGTCAAGCTCGCGTGCGCGCCTCAACGCCTCCTGCGCGGCAACAGTGTCCCCTCTTTTCGTCAACGCCCGGCTTAAGCCATAGAACGTCAGGGCGTCGTCCTTGATATCGATGGCGGCGCGAAAATGTCCAATGGCACTCTCTGCCTCACCAAGCCGGAGAAATATCTCACCCAGTTGAGCATGAGCCTCAGGATACTCCGGCCTGTAACGCAGCGCGGCTTGAAAGGAGTTGCGCGCTGCAACCCATTGCCCTCCCACCACTTCGCCAAGCCCACGATCGAGTAACCTGCGTGCCTCCTGAAAATCCGGATCCAACCGCCGTTGGCTCTCAAGTTCTGCGAAGAGAGTGTCAGCCTGCTGGCGCGCGCCCCTCTGTTGCAGGGTCTGTCCCAGCGCATATTTCGCGCCGAGGTGATCCGCTTTGATGGCAAGTGAACGGCGCAACTCTTCCTCCGCTCCCGCGACATCTCCTTTCTTGCGCAGGGTGAAACCCAGTTGATAGTGCACTTCCGGATTTTGTGGGTCCAGGCGCGCGGCGGTGCGGAGGCTCGAAATCGCTCGATTCAGATTCCCTTGCTGGCGCAGGGCGATCCCCAACGGAAGGTAGGCTGCCGCAAGGGAAGGGTCCAGCTTTACGGCTTCCTGCAGCTCAGGGACCGCGGCGTCCAGATCGCCATTCTGCAGCAGAGCTCCACCCAGCGCAAAATGTGCCTCGCTGTCTCGCGGGCGTTGGTTGATGATTCTCTGGTACGTCGTGATCGCTTCGCCGAAGTTACCCTTTTCGACGGATACCAAGCCCAAGGCAAATTCCGCTTCGGCATAGCCCAGCTTGGCGGCAGCGCGGAATTCGCTCTCGGCGCCATCAAGGTTGCGCTTATTCAACAAGGCAACACCCAGATTGTGATGGGCCTCGGCAAAATCAGCATTGGCTGTTAGTGCTGCACGATACTCGCTGATGGCCCCGTCCAGGTTGCCATCCTGAGCCATTAGCTTTCCAAGATTGTTGCGCGCCTCCAGGTACTGCGGATTCGCCTGCACGGCGAGCTGGTATTCCGCGAGTGCGCCCTTGAGGTCACCCTGTTCCTCCATGAGCAGGCCAAGGTTGTTGTGGGCCTCCGGATAGTCGGGTCGAAGTTCTGCAGCCTTCCGGAAGTGGCCGAAAGCTGAGGTGCGATCCTGCTTCTGAAGCAAAACCAAACCGAGGTTGTAATGAGCGCCGGCAGAGTCCGGATGCGCGGCCAGGATTCTTCCCAGCTCTCGCGCGGCCGGGTCCAGGGCACCCTGGCGCGCGAGGACAATTGCCAGGTTCTGCCTGCTCTCATCATCGTCAGGCTTAAGCTTAAGCGCCGCTGTGAACTCCTCCTTCGCTTTACCCAAGTCTTTAAGCTTGAAGAACACTTCACCCAGACGCGCGTGCGCGTCGCCGAAATCGGGCTTATGAACAAGAGCTGCTTGGAAGCGCTCGCGCGCAGCCAAGAGATTGTTTCGTTCTAGTTCATCGAGCCCCGCGTAATACTTCGCTTTTGCTTCCGCCTCCTCGGCCTCCGCCTTCCGCTGCCGTTTCAGAGCCGCGAAGGCCAGCTGGGCCTCTTGCGCCTTCCCCATTTTCTGGAGAGTCTGAGCCAGGCTGTATTGCGCCTCTGAGTAGTTGGGCTTCAGGGTGAGGGCGCGCTGTAGCTCCTGGGTGGCTTCCGCGAGCTCACCCTTCTTGCGAAGTGTGGACCCCAGTTGGTAGTGCGTTTCAGGATCCTGGGGGGCAAGGAGCACCGCGGAATGAAGGGCCGAGAGGGCGCCTTCAAGATTGTCCTCATCGCGCAGGGCTGTTCCCAAGCGCAGAAAGCCTTCCACGAAAGTGGGATCTACACTCACCGCTTGCCGGAATTCTTCGATTGCCGCCTTGCGGTCCTGCTTTTGGATCAAAACCAAACCCATGTCGCAATAGGCTTCGGGGGCTTTCGGCCGCAGCGATACAACCCTCTGCAGCTCCTCCAAAGCCTCGTCCAGCTTTCCCAACCGAGCGAGTGTGATCGCGAGGCTTTCGCGCGCTTCGACGTAATTCGGAGCAGCCTCTACAGCCGCCCGGAACTCGCTTTCCGCCATAGTGAGTTTGCCGGCATCGAAGGCGCGGGTGGCAGCTTCATAATGCTGGCGGGCGGGCACGGGAACATTCTGGGCGGTCGCGCCGGACCGCAGTCCGATGCACCAGCCCAGCGCCAGGAAGATGAGGAGGCGGCCCCATTTCGACCGGCAGCTTTTCTGCAGAGCCGGGGGAATCGCGGGGAATAATCGCGGGGTAGGAGGTGAGAGGGACGGAGGTGTTGAAGGCACATTGACAGGGACTTGCGCGAGGTCAGAATCGTCAAGTCCATGCCCCTGAGAATTCTCCTCGGAATGAATCGGGGCGAGTTGCCAACTGGCAGCCCGCCCCGGCGTCAATGAGGGATTAGCCCTCGTTACCATAGGAATTTCAAGGCAAATTGGATGACGCGCCCGCTTCTGGCTCCGAGGATCTGCCCGAAAGCTGATCCGTCTGAGGCGCTCACGTCCGGATCATTGAAGTTTACCTGGTTAAAGACATTGAAGAACTCCGACCGGAACTGCATCTTGTAGCGTTCCTTGAAAGCGAAATCTTTGAGAACTGAGAAGTCTGTATTGCTCGCTGCAGGTCCGTTCAGAATTCCCCTCCCCGCATTTCCATAGGTCCCACGCGGTACCAAATTTGCCGGAAGGAAGGCACCAGTATTGAAGAATTGAGCAACCATATCGGCCCGGCTGCTGTGGCTCCTGCCAATCGCGCCGCCTATCAGTTCCGCGTGCTGGATGCCGTTAAGCCCACCGTTGGTTCCATCCATGGCCACGTCCTGACCCTCGATGAACGTCAGCGGATCTCCGCTCTGAATGCCCGTAATCCCGGTGAATGTCCATCCACCCAGCATGGTCCTTTTCCACGGCTCGCTAAATTTCCAGGTCGGAGACCAGAGCCACGATGCAACGAACGCATGACGCCGGTCCCAATCCGAGCGACCGCGGTTGTCGCGGAGGTTAAAGGGGTTGGGGAAAGTGTAACCGTAAATGTTTGAAGAATAGGTGTCAATCGATTTTGCCAGCGTGTATGAACCCGTTACAGAAACGCCTCGGCTGAGACGCTTGGTGAGTTGTGTCTGGAAACTGTGATACCAGCTCCGATTGTCATTGCCCATCAGAATTCCGTAAGGGGCAAGGATTCCCGGCTCGTGAATGACGCGATCGTTGGCGTTGTTGAGAGAGGGCGGATCCCCCGTCACTGGATCGTTAATAAATCTTGCGGGGTTATAGTTCTTCCATCCCTCGATCTTTGTCCCGATATGACCAATGTACGACATCTCCAGCATCAGGGCCGGCGTAAGCTGTCTCTGGAGGGTAACATTCCAGTTCTGAACGTAGGGAGTCCTCAGAGTTTGATCGATGAACAGGCCGCCGACGGGAAGCGGAAACAGAGGGCAGTCGATACCCGGGTATTGAGAAATGGGCGTGCACCCGAACTTTCCCGAGGGCGCGGCAGGCGGGTTCGGCTGGCCGGTGGAAGTAAAGGGATTCTCGATCAGACCGTTGTAGGCATTTCCAAATCCGGCAAAAGGTGGGTTCTCCTGGGAGAGAGAATCCGCCTTGATGGAATCGTAGAAAACCCCATACGCCCCGCGCACGCTTGTCCTGCCGTCACCAAAAACGTCATACGCGAAACCAATGCGAGGCGCAAAGTTGTTCTTGTCGGCAGGTACCAGGCTCCGCGGGATGCCCGCGTCCCCAGGGAAAAGAAGTCCGGGAGGCGCGTCAGGCACCTTCGTGGATTGGGCCCCGTATTCGAGAGCTTCGATCCGGTTGTGGTTATCGATCCAGGGAAGGAACGGCTCCCAGCGAAGGCCATAGGTTAAGGTAAGTCGCGGCTTGATCTTGAATTCGTCCTGGAAGAAAAGGCTCGGGGCAGTCTCCACGTCGTCATTGTCGCGGACTCCAAAGTCCAGCGAGAGGCTCGCGAAAGAGCCCAGCATGAAATCTGCCACCGGGTCCCCGGAGCGCGAACCGTCAAAGGTGAAACCGGGCGAACCGATGAACCTCTGGATGAAGTGGAGCCTTAGGACTTCGCCCCCGAATTTGAAGTTGTGCCGGCCCTTCATATAGCTCAGCATGTCCCGAAACTGATAATTGTTGTTCAAGAACCGGGTTGTATACCCGGAGCCGAGATTGAAGGCACCGCGAACATCCACCTCCACGGCCCCCGTAGGCGGGTACTGTGGCATGTTGATCCCGAAGTCGCTGGGCGGACTCGTGCGCGTTTCAGATTCAAAGGAGGTCGTCCGCAAATACGATACAACCGCCTGGTTGAGGAGGTTGGGAGTGATCGTATAGGTGTCATTCAGCGTGACCATATCCGTCTCTTGCACGAAATTCTCTCCGAGGTAACCAGCAATGTTGCCGCTGCCTCCGAAAGGCGTGGTCGAGGTACTGTGGTCGACGAAAGCATGACCGAACAGTGAATGCTTGGAGCTTTGGTTCAGGTCGATCCGCCCCATATACATATCATCATTCTTAGGATTCGAACCCAGCGACGTGACCGCCCCGGAGGGTGATATCGGCACATACGGGAGCAGGTTCTTCGCCACCGCGCTAATGCAATTCGGATTGATGATGTTATTCATCACACAGGGCGCACCGGTGGAATCCGCGAAGGGCCTGCCCGTCAGAATATCAGTCGGATCGGTCAGCACGGTGCCGGGCAGAAGATCAGAGAAGTTACCACTGCGGTGCGCTGCTGACGGCACAAAAGCCTCCACCGGCACCGCCTGGGGACGATCGCGCAAGCCTTGATAGGAGCCGAAGTAGAAAAGCTTGTCCTTCCGAATCCGGCCTCCGGCGGCGGCGCCGAACTGGCTCTGTTTCTCTCCCGGCACAACATCTGAGAAGAAGTTACGCGCATTCAGGGCGTCGTTTCGCAGGAACTCCCACAGGGAGCCGTGGAAGTCGTTGGACCCGGCCTTCGACACCACGTTAACCTGCGAACCAACGTTGCGCCCGTACTCTGCCGAGAAGCTAGACGTCAGGATGCGAAATTCCTGCAGAGCATCGGGGGGCGGATAGTTCATGGAAGTGTTGCGCGAGGGGTTGATGAAATACCCGCCGTCAAACGTGAAATTATTCATGTTCATCTGGCCACCGTTGACATTCATGGTCGGTCCAGATCTTGCGTCATCCAGGCGCTGCGGCGCTGAAACGTTCAACACCCCGGGCACGGTGGCGGCAAGGGCAATCACGTTGCGGCCGTTGAGAGGAAGATCCACCACGCGGCGATCATCCACGAGACCCGAGACGGTGGCGGATCGGGTGTCTACCAACGGGGCCTCGCCGGTGACCGTGACGGACTGTGCGATAGACCGCAATTGCAGTCCAAAGTCCAGCCGTAGGTTCTGGTTCACAGTGAGTGTCACTTCATTTTTTACGACCTGTTGGAAGGTGGGGGATTTCTCGGCGCTGACGGTATAGCCTCCAGGCAGCAGGGCGCCGAAATTGTAGAAGCCCTCCGCGTTGGTCTCCGTCGTCCGGATTGCATTCCGTTCGACGAGTGTCGCGGTCACTGAAACCTGCGGTATGGCCGCACCACTTGGGTCGGTCACATACCCGCTGATGGTACCCGTCACTTGCCCAGATAACATCTTTGGAATCAGTAGAAAAGAAAACGCGAGTCCTACAAATGCGATGGGATACTTCCCGACGCACATCATGACATCCTCCTGTTGGCCTGTGGCTCTGACTTCCCCCAGATTTGATGTTCGTGACAATTTGCCCGCGAACTTCGACTAAGCGCCGCTGCGGGTTCCGGTGAAACACTTGCTAATTCAACTTGGCAGAGCTGCCGCCATCACGGGAGGAAGGCTTTGGACGGTACCCCTTGCGGCAAGTGCTACCCATTCCCTCTCATGCATCCGGCATCTCCTCCGCCAAATTGTAACGGAAGCTCGCTATTATGGGTTTCAAAAGCTTTCGTACTTTTGCGTTAACCTATATAATGCAGGTCAAACCGCTTGTCAAGCTTTTGTTTGCTTTACGTCCGGGCGGGTTTTGGCTGTTGAGTTCCTCATCGAGCACGGAAGCCCCCTGTTTTACCTCACCTGAGGTTGACCTGCAGGCGTTGACCCCTTGCCTGGGAGCATGGCGGCGGCGGCGTCAGGAACGCCGCGATGAGAATTGCGCCGAAAATCGGCCCAGCTATGAATTCACTCCGCTTGCCGGAATCGCGCCGATGGGACGGCAAATGGCTCGCGCTTACTGGGAGTCGCCGACGCGTACCCAAAGATGCGTGATGGCCTTCTGGCCCAATTGATTCGCGCGTTCTACGTGCACGATGTAGTCACCCGGCTTGGAGAAGGCGTGCGTGGTAACGGCGAAACCATTTTTCGCATGTTCCTCGACGTTGCCATCTGACTTGGTCGTGGCGGTCGAGCCGTCGCCGAATGACCAATTTTCTTGTCCATCCGTCGTGCCGAAGGCTCGAACCTTAAAGGTGACGGGCCTCCCCGGCGCAATGCCGGTCGTGGGCCAGTATGCCGCCTGGAGAGCCGGGGGCATCTGACCTGACCGAGATTTTGTAC
>PMYF01000735.1:0-4798 GCA_003171295.1 Acidobacteriota bacterium
CAGCCAGACGAGCGTCGGCTTGCTGTAGAGATTCTCGGGCAGGTCGGGGAATACGTAGCGGTCCGCTCCCATGCCGGTGATGATCTCGTTGCCGGTTTTCCAAACGGGCCCCCCGTTGTAGGCGAGAAGCAGGGCCTTCACAGGGACTTCCTTGGTGGAATTGTTCTCGGTGATGACCCGAATCAGGGTCAATTCCTTGCCGACGTATTTCTGCAGCAACTTTTCCGGGCTCAGCAAGTCGTACTCATAGTTCTGCTCGAGCACGTTCAGTTCTTTCGGGGCGGTCAAGGAGACAATGTGAACCGTCGCGGGATTGACCTGCGCGGCGATATCCATGTAGCGCAGGTCGAGCCTGCCGGCGGGCAGGCGCAGGCGGCGAACGTCGCGCACCAGGGCGACGTTCGAGTTATAGACGGTAACGGCCAGCTCCTTTTGCTCCTGGCTGGTGGAGGTTACCGTGGTCTGTGCCAGGATGCCTCCTGCGGCCATCCATCCGGCCAGCGCCGTCCCGAGGATGAGTTGCAGTGTGGGGTGGGCTTTCACCATGATTCACCTTCCCGATTGAGAAATCAGTTCGCAGCTTCCCGGAAGCACTCAGCCTATCGCTTGTGGGCCCGGAAAGATAGCCGCGGCCGCCCGTTCCGGACGTCCGCAAAACGCTTCCTGAGATAGAACGTGGGATGGGGGATTTCTTGCACGTGCCGCGAAGTTGAGATTTGCATCCTGACTTCCGCTGACGCACGGGCCCCCGCCTGGCGCGCCTTTTCTACGCGCAGGATAATCGGACCGGGGGAGAGGAAGTCGGGAGGAGCACGACCGGAAACACCGGTTACCGGAACGCCTTGCGGATATCGGCCAGGCTCACGTCCGCGAACTCGGACGCAACCCAGTCCGCGTGTTGGAGTTCCCTCGCGGGCCGGCTATGGGTGAGCGCCAGGCATTTGAAGCCGGCGGCTTGCGCTGCCACGACGCCCAGGGGCGCATCCTCGATGGCCAGGCACTCCGCTGACTGCAAGGGCTCATCGCGGAAATTCGGCAGGGCGCGCAGGCGGAATAGGGCCGTGAGGTAGACCTCGGGATCAGGCTTGGACCGCTGGCAATCGTCCGCCGTTGCCAGGACGGCGAATTTCTCTCGCAGCCCGAGTTTGCCGAGCAGGTGCTCGATCTCCACGCGCAGGCTGCCGCTGGCGATAGCCAGGGGATACAGGCTGGCCACTTCGGCAACAAAATCCGCGGCGCCGTGCATAGCGGGCAGGCCGTCACGGATAATTTCCTGATAGCTGCGGGCTTTCCACGCGATGAGCTCGTCGCGTCGTGCGGCGTTTAAGGGTCGCCCGCGGCTGGCGTAGAGGTGCGCGATGACACCCCGGTCGTCGAGCGCAAGGTAGTCATCGTAATACTCTTCATCGCTGACCGTCCATCCTTCCTGGGCCGCCATTTCCCGGGTCAGTTTCAGGATGAGGGGTTCGCTGTCAACGATGACGCCATCGAAGTCGAAGATAACGGCGCGCAACAAGTTGGAGAGGCTCCTTGTCAGCAGAAATCGGTGACCGTGGGCGAGCCGGGGGTGGGCGCAAGAGGCAGGGCAGGCACTTCCCGGAAGCCTCCGCCGTCTGATTGCACACGGGCCAGAAAACGCTATGGTACACTTGAGTTGGAAGCAACGACAAGGGTGGATTGGTGCACGACGTGGCGGACCCTGCCGCAACCGGCACGTGGGTGGGAGCGCCGCAGGCAGTGAAGTAAGGTTTACGTTCAATGATGACCCACGAACTCAGCATTCCGATCGCGTTCCTGGCAGGGGTTGTTTCCTTCCTCTCCCCCTGCGTACTGCCACTGGTCCCCGGGTACATTTCGATGCTTTCCGGGGCCTCGATCGAGGAACTGAAGAGTGAGGCGAGCGGCCAGCTCATGGCCCGCGTCCTGCGCAACTCGCTGGCTTTTGTGGCGGGATTCTCCGTGGTCTTTGTGATCCTGGGAGCGTCGGCCACTTGGGTGGGGAAATTCCTGCTGACCCAGCGGACGACGTTCAACATCCTCGCGGGTATCATCATCATCATCTTCGGACTGCACTTGACTGGCTTGGTGAAGATCCCGCTGCTCTACCGTGAGGCACGCCTCGATACCGGGGCGCCCCGGCGTAGCTTGGGTGGAGCGTTTCTGCTGGGATTTGCGTTCGCTTTTGGGTGGACTCCCTGTATCGGGCCGATCCTGGCGGCTATCCTGGCGCTCGCAGCCCAGCGCGAGACGGTCTTGCAGGGCATGTTCCTGCTGGCCATCTATTCGGCGGGACTTGCCATTCCGTTCCTGCTCACGAGCCTCGGGCTAAGCACCTTCTTGAAGTTCTACGGAGGATTCCGCAAGCATCTGCAGGTGGTGGAAGTGGCCTCGGGCGTGCTGCTGATTCTGTTGGGAATCCTCATGGCCTTCAATAGGCTGACCATTATCTCCGGCTATTTCTCGTTTTTGAACCGCTTCTCGTTGTGAGGCCGGGGTGCGCAGGAAGGGCAAAGGATTGGAGTTGCACGCAGTCAGGGGGGCGAGTCGCCGACTCGCCCCTGCGGTTTTCCTGTTGAGCGGCGAGGCAACTGACAAAGCAGTGCTACAGCGGCCACATGAGGAGAGATTTTGCATCCCATCTTGATCAGCATCGGATCGTTTCATCTGCCGACATACGGTACGCTGCTGGTGCTGGCCATCTTGGCAGGAATCTTCACCGCGATCCGCCTGGGCCGTCGTGTGGGCCTGGATTCCGGCCTGATATTGGATTTCTGCACGTGGGTCATGCTGGTGGCGCTGGTCGGTGCCAAAGTGCTGATGGTCCTGTCGGAGTGGAGCTACTACCGCGACAATCCCGGCGAGATCTTCAGTCTGTCGACGCTCATGGCCGGCGGGGTTTTCTACGGAGGGTTCCTGGCGGCGCTCTTCTTCACGCTATGGTACGTGCAGGTACAGAAACTCTCCTTTTGGAAAATGGCGGATGTGCTGGTTCCGGGAGTGGCCTTGGGCCAGAGTATCGGGCGTCTGGGGTGCTTCAGCGCAGGCTGCGATTACGGCAAACCGACTCAGGTGTGGTGGGGAGTCGTTTTCACCAGCCCTTTTGCGCATGACGTTGCAGGCGTCCCGTTGGGTATTCGATTACACCCCACCCAGCTTTACGAATCCTTCGCAACCTTCCTCATTTTCGGTATCCTGCTGTGGCAGTTCCCGAGGAGGCGGCGCGAGGGAGGATTGTTCCTCATTTACGTGGGCCTGTACGCTGTGGCGCGATTCTTTCTGGAATACCTGCGGGGCGACGCCGACCGCGGATTCGTGTTTCATCACCTGCTTTCGACGTCGCAGTTCATTGCGCTGCTGGTCTTGGCGGGAGTGGCAACGGCCGGAATCTGGCGGCGTGCACATCCGAGAGGGGGACCAGCGCCGCGTCCGCAAGTTGCGGCTGCCGCACCGCAGCTCAGCAAGTCTGGTTAAGCGCCCACGCCGGGCATAGCGGTTGCCGCCGCAAAATTGCCAGCCGCCGCCGCACCCAAACGCGCCGGGCGTTAACGCCGAAGGATTGAGAGGTATGGGCTGTGGAAGAACAAAAGCCGCTGGAGAGTCCGCCCCAGGAAGGGGCGGAGGCCGGGGAGATTACACCTCGGGAAAAGATCACCGTGAAGAAGTTGAAACTGTTGGTCGGCGCCTTGGCTGCCGTGGTCCTGGTGGTGGGGCTCTACCTGGCGAATCAGTTTTGGATCTCGCCCGCCGTGCGGATCCAGGCGAGGAGCAGCGGAGACCATCCCCTGGCGCCGGGTTTCTCGCTCACCGACATCACCGGCAAGCCGCTTAAGCTGAGTGACTATCAGGGGAAAGTCGTGATGCTCGATTTCTGGGCGACGTGGTGCGGCCCCTGCCGGATTGAAATCCCCGGATTCATTGAACTGCAAAAACGCTATGGCGGCCAGGGCTTCGCCATCATCGGCATCTCGATGGACGACAGCTCGGAACCCGTCGTCGATTTCTACAGGCAATTGCAGATGAATTATCCGGTGGCAGTCGGCAATGAACGGCTGGGAGAGCTTTACGGCGGCGTGCTGGGGCTTCCCACAACTCTCCTAATCGGGCGCGATGGGCGCATCTATGCAAAGCACGTGGGCGCCGCCGACATCGACGTCTTCGAGGCTGAGATCAAGCAACTGCTGGCCATGAGTGCGGGAACGGAGGCCACGAGCTTTCAACGGGCGGGGCGGGTGTTCGCGGAGGATAAGGTCGAACTGGGCAACCCGGCCGAGATTGAATCCGAAGTTCCCGGCGTTGACTTGAGCAAGCTCAGCGCGGACCAGAAGGAGGGCTTCAAGAAGCAATTGGCGGGCCAGCAGTGCACCTGCGGCTGCAAATTTACCCTGCTCAAATGCCGGCAGGTTGACCGCGCGTGCGGCGTCAGCCGCAAGCTGGCGCAGGAACAACTGGAAGCGTTTCTGAAGAAAAAGACCTCAAGCGCGGTTACGCAATAATCGGTTCCGATGCGGGGCAGCCGAACCGAGGCCATTTCGTAACGCCTCTCAGCCCGCCTCGTCGCAGGGAAACAAATTCCTCTGGTAAGAGCCCGGTGAAGAAGCCGCAGCGGGTGTCAACGCATCCAACAGAGAGCAATCCAGATTGGTGCGGGGGAAGGGTAATACGAGCGGTATGCCCCAACATGTGAAGCTGGCAAACCGATTCCTGAAATCTCAAAACCCAAGGAGTGGAACTCGCATTCTATGAGGCCCCTTTTTTGCGGCGTGGCGCTGGCCCTAGTGGCAGCCTGCCTGGGACAAGC
>PMYF01000735.1:4921-12735 GCA_003171295.1 Acidobacteriota bacterium
GTGAAAAGTGTGGTTTATCCGAAGGGAACGCTCAAGAAGCTGGCGTTTTCCGATTCCCCGCTTTCTGTGTATGAGGGTACAGTGCTGGTGGGGGCCCTGCTGGACGTCGCCAAGGCCGTGCCGCCCGGGTCTTACACGCTGAAGGGGAAATTTGCGTATCAGGCCTGCAACGATCACGCCTGCCTGCCGCCGACCAGCGTGCCCTTGACGGTGACGGTGAAAGTCGTCCCGCGCAACGTGCCGCTGAAGCAGGTGGAGTTCGATGTTTTCCAACGCATCCAACTCGAGTAGCGCTCCGCCGCCCGCGCTGGCAGAGGGCAAACCGCCCGGCTCCCTGGCGCTGGTGGTGCTGACCCTGGGGTTGCTGGCCGCACTCGTGTGGGCNNGCCGCGCAATCACGTTCTTTTCCGTTTGAACATGGAACCCTGCCCTTGCGGCTGTAATCTAAGCATCGCCGCCTGCTTGATCAACCATCCTCCCTGCTCCGCCTGCAAGGAGTTGGTGGAGAAGATCCTTGCCGAAGAGCGACGGGGGCCACGCGTTGCCCCCGGTAAGTAGCGGCCAGAATCGCAGACCCAAACCTGGCGATCTGCGCGGATCTACCCAAGAGTTGCATAAATGAAAATCGGCGTCGTCTCAGACACTCACGGGTACTTTGATCCACACCTGGCGTTACGGTTGGACGGCGTCACGGAAATCCTGCACGCGGGTGATGTGGGTCCGCAGCAACTGCTCGACCAGTTCAGCACAATCGCTCCGGTGCGGGCCGTGCGGGGCAACATCGACGCGGGTTCGCTGGGTCTTCCGCCCACGCTTACGCGGCGTTACGGGAGCGTCGAAATCCACATGATGCATGAGCTGCCCAAGTCGCAGTCGGTGCTGAGCGACTGGGCCCGGGCCGCGCCGCTTGCAGGGAAGCAGGCCGAACGCTGCAACCAATTTCTGCGCAGCTTTCCGGAGGAGTGCCGTGTAGTGGTTTTTGGCCACACCCACGAGCCCTGCCTCGAAGTTCTTGCGGGCAAGCTCTTCTTCAACCCGGGCAGCGCCGGCCGGAAACGGTTTTCACTGCCGCGCTGCTGCGGCCTCCTGGAGATTTCGCCCGAAGGTATGCGGGCGACAATGCTTAGCCTCGAACGGTATAATGAAGACTTGCCGGGAGACGTCTGGGTGCCCCTGGGAGGACCGTGACCATGCGGAAGGTGCTGAGGTTTCTAAAGAATACCAGCGAGGTACTGACGACAGCGGCGGCTGTCCTGGCCGCGGCCATCGTAGTGGTGGAGACTTACGAGGCGCTGCGGAAAAAGGTGAACACGGCCAAAGGTTCCTAGCCTGCCGGCGCGCATCGGGGGGTAATGCCTCGTCCGTCCGGCGGCTCGTGCCCATAGGACTCGAGTTGGTTGTTGCACCCCCCGCGTGTTTTTCCCTAACAGTTTGACTGTGCAAAAGCAGCTTGGCCCGATCGTTGCGCTTCGGCCTGCGGCATGGCGCAATGCTTGACCGCGGAATGACTCCGCGGTTATACTGATGGTATGAAAACAGCAGTGTCGATTCCCGAGGATGTTTTTGAACGAGCCGAGCAGCTCGCGCGGCGCACCAAGAAGTCGCGCAGCAGGTTGTACAGCGACGCGCTGCGCGAGTACGTGGCGGGCCATACCCCTGATGAGGTCACGGAGGCCCTGAACCGGGTCTGTGCAGAAGTAGGAGATTCGAAGGATGCGTTCGTTTCCTCCGCCGCCCGCCTGGTTCTGGAGCGAAGCGAGTGGTGATCTCCCAAGGTGAAGTGTGGTGGGCGGATCTACCTGCACCGACTGGCTCCGGCCCCGGGTTCCGAAGGCCGGTGGTGGTCGTGCAGGCTGACGCCTTGAACCGGAGCCGCATCTCCACGGTGGTGTGCGTGCCCCTGACCAGCAACCTCAAATGGGCGGGCGCGCCAGGAAACGTCACCCTTCCGGCACGCCTTTCCGGGCTACCTCAGGATTCCGTGGCTAATGTATCCCAGATCGTCAGCGTGGATAAGGATCTCCTTACCACGCGCGTCGCCAAGCTGCCGCGCGCCAAAGTCGAGTTACTCCTTTCAGGAATTGACGTCGTCCTTGGCCGGTAGGTCGAGCCACGCGCGGACGGCAGTAGCCTGCCCTATGGTCTGCTTGCGCGCAAATATTCGGCGGCGCGATGCAAGCGCGCAACCACCCGGCCGCGCCCCAGCGCCAGCATTACCTCAAACAACCCCGGCGCCACCGCCTGACCCGTCAATGCCACGCGCGTGGCGTTGATGAGCAATCCTGCCTTCACGCCTTTTTCTTCCGCCATGCCTCGCAGAGTTTTTTCCGTTGCAGCCAAGTCAAAGGGTTCCGTTACGGCCAGGCGGTCGGCGAGCGCCTCAAGCAGTGGGCGTAGCGACGTATCCTTCCAAAACTTCTTCTCCGCTTCGGGAGCGTAGGCGAACCCCTCCGTAAAAAACGCCCCGCCGGATTGAGAGAAGTCCTGCACACTGCGCGCGCGGCTTTGCAGCAAACGCGCGCCATTCTCAAAGCGCGCGCGCTCATCGCCGGCAAAGGCCTCGCGCCAGAGTCCCGCCCTGCGGAGTTCCTCCTCGACCAGCGGCAGCAGTCGCTCCACCGGCAAATTGCGCACGTACTCGCTATTCATCCACGCCAGCTTTTCCAGATCGAAGACGGCATTTGACTTGGAGACAGCCGTAAGTTCGAAATCGCGGATCATATCCGCGAGCGGCACAATTTCGTTCTGGCCGGGCGGCGTCCAGCCGAGCAGCGCCAGGAAATTCACCAGCGCCTCCGGCAAGACTCCCTGGTCGCGATAGGCGCCTACCGCTGTCGCGCCATGGCGTTTCGAAAGACGTTGCTTGTCGGGCCCCAGGATCAGCGGCAGGTGCGCGAAGACCGGCACCGGCGCTTCGATCGCCTGGTACATCAGAATCTGTTTGGGGGTGTTCGAAATATGGTCGGCGCCACGAATCACGTGTGTGACGCGCAGGTCGAGGTCATCGGCCACGACGCCGAGGTGATAGGTGGGGTGGCCGTCGGAGCGGACCAGCACGAAGTCCTCAATGTCGCGATGGTCGACTTCGATACGGCCGAAGACCTGATCTTCGAAACTCGTCTGGCCGGAATCCGGCACGCGGAAACGGATCGCCGCGGGGCGGCCCTCCGCGCGCCGGCGCTCGCGCTCGCCCGTAGAGAGTGCGCGGCAGGCGCCGTCATATTTCCACGCACGGCGCTCGGCTTCCGCCACCGCTCGCCTGGCTTGGAGTTCCTGCTGCGTGCAGAAACATGGGTAGGCGTGCCCCAAGCGCTCCAGGTTCCCGGCCATCTCGCGATAGCGCTCCAGGCGCTGGGACTGGTAAACCGGCCCTTCGTCCCAGGTAAGGCCGAGCCATTCTAGGCTCTCCAGGATCGTCGTGGTCAGTTCGGGCTTCGAGCGGTCCACGTCCGTGTCTTCGATGCGCAGGATGAAGACCCCGCCCAGGTGACGCGCGAAAAGCCAGTTATAAAGGGCCGTGCGCGCGCCGCCCACGTGCAGGTAACCGGTGGGCGAAGGTGCAAAACGAACTCGGGTTTCGCTCATGATTCGGATGGTGGCCAGGGCGTGAACAGTCGATTCAGCCGCGTCCCGGGCGGAATAAGTAGATTCACTATCCTACGCGATTGTGCGCGGGAAGGCAAAAACGGTGGCGGCGTGACGCCGGTCTCAACCTCAACCTCGTGGCCAGCTTCTGAGATCGGTCAGTACGTCAGCAGGCTGCCACTGGTTACCGGGATTAATCTTGCGCACCTTTCCGTCGGGACCGATGAGCGCAGTTACCAGCGCGTGCACGATCTGGCCGCGCTCGCTCCAGTAGCTTAGGCCAAAGAATTCGGCAACCTTGCGCACTTGCTCCGGAGAGCCGGAGGCAAACTCCCAACGTTCGAAGGGGGATGATTTGCCCGCGCAGTCCAGGCCATAGCGGCGCAGGACGGCGGGCGTATCGTACTCAGGGTCAATGCTGATACTCAGCAAATGCGTGGAAGCTGCGAGCGACGGGTCGCTGCGGAGTTGCTCCAGGATTTTCGCAAAGTTCCTGCTCAGCAAAGGGCAATAATCCGGAAGCGGGCAGCGCGTATAGATGAAAGTGAGCAGTAAAGCTTTGCCTCGGTACTGATGGAGATGAATCCGCTTTCCGTCCTGATTGATGAGCGGGAAGTCCGGAACTTCCGCGCCCGGCGGCGGCGGGTGCATAGCCTCGGCCGGCGCCCGTGTGGTATCAACCGGTACGGCTTTCGCGGTGATCACGATCCCCTCTAGCCAGGCATTCTCTCCTTGGACGACCAGCGTGGCGCGCACGGTTTGGCCTTCTTTGAGAACATCAAAGGCCCATTGATCCTTGAGGACAAAGCCCATCGTCATGGCCCCCATGTAACCTTGAATCGCCTCGTGGGCCAGTATCACCATGCCACCGCGCTTGTCCACGGCCACGACTTTGCCCTGCACTTCAAAGCGCTGCTGCGGCAGGGACTTCTCTCGCCGGCACGCTGCGCCAGCCAAAAGCAAACTCAATCCGAGCAGCCAAGGCAGCACATTTTGCGCACGCATCACGAACCTCCCTCTCGTAGTGGTGTCTATCGCGACGTCATAAACCCCGCCAAGCCGCCGCTAATAATGGAACCGATAGCGGACTTCAAAATAGATTTGCCTCGGGTTCACGAAATGTGTTCCGCCGAAGGTGTTGCTGTTATCGATCAGATAGCGGCGGTTGCTCAGGTTTAATCCCGTCAGCGCCACCGACCAGCTTTCTCCAAACGATTTCCCCAATGAGATGTCGAACGTGGTGTGGCCGGGCAGGTGATCGGGGCCGTCGCCGTTGAGGAAGCCGGAGCCGTATTGGATGCCGGTGGTGGCCCAGGCGCGCCGGGGAAGTGAGAGCGAAAGGACGGAGGCCAAAGTGTTGCGCTGGTCATGGTCGAGGAAGAAGTAGCCTGCCTCGGGCGGCGAGAAATCGGTAAGCCCACCCGTCACGGCGCCAAAGCCTTCCGCGTGCTGGTGCGAGAAGGCCATGTGAAGCTGCGCGCGACGCAGAAACTTGGGCGACCGCGCGGTCGCCTCCCAGCCGAAGATGCGCGCTCCCTGAATCGTGAGGGGCAGGAAGATGTTGGAATTGCCAATCACGTCGTGGTCGAAGAAATTGCGCGCGTGAGTGCGGAAGGTATCCGCGTCGAACACCCAACTGCGTACCGGGATCGTCAGACCCGCCTCGTATTCTTCGTCGCGTTCGCCACGCAAGGGGAGGAAGCCGACTCCCTGCTGGAGTGCGAATTGGAGCAGGGGCCCGGCAATGGTGTCGAGCGGTGGAGGCTGGTAGTAGCGTCCGTAGAAGCCGTGCAGCACCCAGGCGAGTTTGGGCACACGCAAGCTGGCGCCAACGCGGGGGTTTGCCGCATTCTCACTGAGCAGACCGTCATAGTGCGTGAGGCGGATGCCGCCCGTCAGCGAGAGCCAGGAAGTGGCGCGGTATTGGTCTTCGAGGAACACCACTTCCATGCCGCCCCAGGGCGCAAGGCGCTCCTGCACAGGAAGCAGACTGCCACCGGACGGGCGCAAATCGAAAAATGTGTTGTCGTGCTGCGCGAAAGCTTCCAGGCCCACCTGTGCGTTGTGCTTTCCGGCGACGACGGCAAGCGAAGCCTGGCCGCCCAGGTAGCTCGACGCGCGATTGTCATTCAGGATGAGAGGATTGTCGCCGGGGCCCCCGACGTAATTGGCGCGATTGTAATGATAGAGGGGAGAGAGGGTGAGCATCGTCCCTTTGTTGATCGTGTGCACCCAGGAAAAATTGACGAAGGCGTCGCGCTCCCGGTTAAGGTCACGAGTTCCCGCCACCTGGGCGTCGGGGGTATTGGGGATCTGATAGTGGTCGCCGCGCACGGAAGCCACCCCGCGCAACTGGTCGTTGGGCGTGGCGTTGTAGATGATGTCGCCGAACCCCCCGAGCCCGCTTTCGCGATCATGGATCACGGCGCTCGTCGGCGTCATCAATCCCAGGTCGGAACGGTTCCCGTTGAGGCTGGCGTAATAGGCGAAGCGCTCCGTGTGGCTGCCGAAGTTCAGTTGATCATTGGTCTGGTTGAAGCTGCCATAGCTCGCGACCAGTTCAGCTTGGTTGTTGTACTCGAAACCCGTGCGCGGGACTACGTTGAACACACCATAGGTGCGGTTGCCGAATTCCGCTGAATACCCGCCGGCGCTCATTTCCAGATAGTCGACGTCTTTGGGATCGAACTGCGGGCCGACGTTGCTGGCGATATTGGTATTGGGTACCTCCACTCCGTCCACCTGCCACGTTACCTGGTGCCCGCCGCGCATGTGGAGTTGGTTGTGAACGACGTAGGCGCCGGGGACGAAGTCGGTAATCATCGCGAGGCTGTTCGTCTGGTTGGCTCCGGGCGTGCGCGCAATTTGCTGCCGGCTGACGAGGGTTTGCGTGGCGGACGACTCATTGTTGACGGCTTCCGGAGTCGCGGAAACCTCGACCTGCGCAGTCAGTCCTGCCAGGGGCAATTGCATATGGATCACAGGAGCGCTGCCGGAGGCGATCGTGACCAGTTGTTCCAAAGGGCTGAACCCGGCCGAGGTCACCCTTAGCGTGTAGTCACCGACGGGGACGGCCTCAAACTGAAACTCGCCCTCGGAATTCGAGGGGGCCGTCGCGGACCAGTCGGAAGCCTGGGCGCGGAGCGTGGCCTGCGCGCCTTCTATGGGACGGTGCTGGGGATCGTGTACGATTCCCCGCACGTTTCCAAAGATCGTGGCCAGCGCCGGTGTCAGGCAGAAGAAAACGGCCAGCAGCGTGGTGGAGAGAACTCTCTGCCTCATTTGCACCTCGTAGCTGATTGAATAGAGACGGGCGCCGGGCGAAAACGGGTGAGAGACCGCGCGAGATTGAATACAATCCTACGGTGCGTCACTCCGCCTTTCGCCGGAAGGCGCGAACTCAGGCTGTCAACGAGGAATCAAATAGCGAGGCGCGGGGGTTGATCGAGTGGCCGAGCGTGTGAGGGCAACAGGTTCGGGCGAAAAGGGGCGTCGTTCGAACCCCAGAGGGTTCGGGCATCGGGCAAGCGCTGCTCTTCAGTCGGGACGAAGAGCAGGCTGCTAAGGAGCGAGTTGAGGAAATCGTGGTGCGAATCAAGTCCGCACTGCCCGCCGTTGGCCATGCCACACATCGCGGCGTGTCCAATGGCGTGATGATGGCCGGGACACCTGCAGGCCGTGGGAGGGCACGCGCACGCCTCTCCGCCCGCGCGTTCTGCGTCCCACCGCACGCCGGGTGCGAGCATAGCAGCAATAGTCAGGATGGCCAACGATCGGCCCAGCACGCCCATGGTTTGTGTTTAGACCCCGAAAGAACATTCTATCAGATTTTGCGAGCGCCGGCTGGCGCATGGGGAGGGGATCAGCTTCCGAGTGGGCGACGATACACGAGTCGAGCGACTTCGCTCTACCTTGCGGCGCTACATAGGGTCTATCCTGGCCGGCGGCCATTTTCAAGGTAGCCGACTTCACAGGCGGAAACTGCCAGTGGCGGTATCGACCACCTGAAAGTCACTTGCGGGATGCGGACTTGAACGAAGCCGCCCGTGCGGCGGACGCTACGCGTGCGTGATGCCAGGCGGAGTGCCTTAATCAAGGTATCGTCGGGTCATAAGGAGGTTCCCTATGACCCGTTTACGCCAAATGATGCTCGAAGAACTCGAGCGTCGAAATTACTCTCCGAGAACCATCGAGTGTTACATCCCTGCGGTGGAGGATTTCGCCCGTTA
>PMYF01000425.1 GCA_003171295.1 Acidobacteriota bacterium
AAATCCGCAGCAGCAATACTGCTGGAATCAAGGATCGGTGAGCAGTTCGATGCCATCGTCACCGGCGCATCGGACAAAGGCACGTGGGTCCGTCTGTTGAATCCGCCCATTGAAGGAAGACTGGAGAGCGGCTTTGAAGGCCTGGACGTCGGCCAGCGGCTCCGCGTGCAACTGGTCCGCACGGATGTGGAGCGCGGATATATAGACTTTAAGAGAGTGGCGTAAGGAGCGGCGGATGGCCGAATGACGAAGGAGTCATCCATAAAACCAGGTAACCCACGCATCCTGACAATCAACGGCGGCGCGGTGAGAACCGACACCGCTCGAAAGGCCGCAGGGCCGGAGACCCCCCGCTCGGAGCGGCCGGCCCTACAAGACCTCTTGTCATTTTTTGGTTGCGGCCACCGGCGAGCTCTGCGCCTACCCGGGGTCGCACACATGCCAAACAGCGGCAGGTATGCGCCACCCGAGATCCGCATGTGCCACCCGCGAAAACCACTCCCTGGTCATTACGCCACGAACGATGGTGACGGAGAGTTCCGGCCTCAGCCTTTCATTACCCCGAGGTAAACCTTCCTCACGGCGGCGATGATATCGTTAACGTCCTGATCCGAGTACTTGGGGTCCATATAGAGTTCAACGTAGCGGTCCCAGATTTCGAGCGTCTTGGGGCAGCAGGCCGCTCCGTAGGTCATGGCTTTGCCGGCGGGCGTTGAGAATGACGGCCAGCCTTCTTCCAGTCCCACCTTGGCCTCGATGTGGGGGACCGTAGGCAGGAGCGCCGACCCCCCAGAGTGGCCCGCATTAACGTTTTCCGCCTTCATAGCCGCGATGAAACGGTCGCACTGCTCCTTGCCACTCGTCCAGATCAGTATGCGCGAGCCGGTTCCGCCGGTTGGAACATTCTTCTTGCGCAACGTGATTCCAGGCAGGTCGGCAATTCGGGCCAGCACGCGCGCCTGCTTGTCGCGCTGGTCGGCCAGGATGCGGTCGAGCTTGCGCACTTGCGCCCGCATGACCCCCGCGGTGAATTCGTTCATGCGCAAGTTTATCCCGACAGTCTGTTTCAGGCGCGGGGGTTGGCCCAGCATTTCGCCGTGGCCGGGATTGCGCAGCATGCCCACGTCGTGGAAACGGACCGCGCGCTCGAAGATCAGGGGATCGCTGCTCACCACGGCCCCGCCTTCGCCTGCGGTGATGGTCTTACTCTCCTGGAAGCTGTAGATGCCCACGTCGCCAATCGAGCCCACGCGCCGGTCGCGGTGGCTTGCGCCCACGCACTGCGCGCAGTCTTCCAGGACCTTCAAGTTGTGCTTTTTCGCGATGGGCATGATGGCGTCGAGATCGGCGGGCTCACCTTGAATGTGCACCACCATGATCACCTTGGTGTTGGGGGTGATGTGGCGCTCAATGTCGGTGGGATCGATGTCCATGGAGCGGTCAATTTCCGCAAATACTGGCAGCGCGCCGTGAACGAGAATGGCATCATAGCAAGCGTACCAGGTCCAGGCAGGAAGAATGACCTCGTCGCCCGGACCGATGCCCAGCCCGGCCAAGGCCGTGATCAGCGCGGCGGTTCCGGAAGTCACGCCCACGCAGTAGCGGGTTCCCTGGTGTGCGGCGAATTCCTTTTCGAAATTGATCGTCTTGGGAGGAAGCCCGGGCTTGTCAAATCTGTCCCAGCGGAAGGGGCTGCGGCTTTCCAGGACGTCCAGGACCTCGCGCCGCTCTTCGTCGTCATAGTACTGCGGCCCGGGATTCTTGGAGTGCAACATAGTGGAACGGACCGGCGTGCCGCCCTCGAGGGCCAGCGGCCCGGCAGGATGGGGGGGGCTCATCACACCAGGGGCAGGCGTGGCGCCGGTGGCGTTGCTGCTTGCCAGGATGCTTGCTGCTGCAAGGCCGGTCGTTGCGGCCAGAAACTTTCTCCGGTTGATGGAACGAGAATCTCGATGCTGCTCAGGTTCACTAAGTATGGCCATACTCACCTCCATGAATTGTCAAGAAATACACAACTGATCTTTAGTTGGGCAGGCTTCGCCCTCGGCTCTCTGCACTGCAATATCGTAATTTCTTGTCTTTTTGGCAAACATTTTTCGCAGTGTGTGTAGGGCCACCCCTTGGGGCGGCCTAGGCCGGGGCCCCCTGCTCGGAGCGGCCGGCCCTACAAGACCCGCGGGCCACCTCCCGCAGGAGGCGTCGTCGCGGTGAAGAGCCCCAAAGGATTTGGGAATCCGCATGCGGTCCACAATATAGTCGAAAGTTAGGCAGGATGCTATGGGCACGGGATTTGGGGCCCGCGGGCGCCCTTCCACGGGCCAGGGTTGATCCGCTTCGTGGGGAGAATTGCAGATTCGAGATTCCGGAAGCACCCTACGCCGCACGGGCGGCGGGGCGGCGGGAGTGGAAGCCGCTGATGAGCGTCTTCGACATCTCCTCGCGCTGGATTTGGTTCGTGCCTTCGTAGATCTGGGTGATCTTGGCGTCGCGCATATACTTCTCGATCGGGTAGTCGTGCATATAGCCGTAGCCGCCGAAGATCTGCACGGCGTCGGTCGTGACATCCATGGCCACGTCCGAGGCGAAGCACTTCGACATGGCAGAGTAGAGCGTGGGCCGCTCCTTGGGCCGCGTATCAATGTAGCGCGCCGTGGCATAGACCAGGGCGCGCGCGGCTTCAATCTTCATGGCCATGTCGGCGAGCATGAAGCGTAGTCCCTGAAACGAGCCGATGGGGGCATCGAACTGGCGGCGCGTGCAGGCGTACTCGAGCGCCAAATCAAAGGCTCCCTGCGCGATGCCCAACGCCTGCGCGCCCACGCCGGGCCGGGACGCGTCAAACGTGCGCATGGCGGTGATGAAGCC
>PMYF01000773.1:0-6517 GCA_003171295.1 Acidobacteriota bacterium
CCCTGGTAACGGTAGTAGATGTAGCCGCCCCGCCATTCGAACTTGGAAAGGGGTTTGCCGGTGAAGGAAAACTCGCTGACGGGAGTCGTGAGCCGCCGGTATTCCGACTGGGAAAGGTTGGTGAGCGGATCCTTCGTCGAACTGGTGACGGGATTGATGCTCAGCTCCGGCGAATTTACATTATCCAAACTCACATTTTCCGTGAACGTCTGGTAGCCAAGGTTGTAATGGAAGGTCCAGGCCTGGTACGTGTAGTCGATTCCGCCGGTGAAGCGATTGGCGTCAGTGTTGATGGGCGCGTATAGGTAATAGGGATTGGCGCGTGCAAAGCTACCCCAGTAAGAGGGTGAGTCGAAGAAATCCAAAGACTCCGTGGTGAAGGTGGGACCACTATCGCTGGTGCGATAGTAGTTGAAGTTGAACCGGAGATTATTGGTAGCGTGCAGGGTGAGGTCCGCGGAACCGAACTTGCGTACCGTTCCCCAGTCGTGATTATCGGTGAGGCCGGTGGAAAGCCCAGTGCCCACCGCTGCGATCGGCAGGACCACGTTGTCGTTTTGATTCCAATAGTAGTGGCTCTGCCTCCAGTTCGCCCGAAAGTCATACAATCGGCTCTTTCTCACGGAGAGCTGCCCCATTTCAAAAGGCTCCCCTCCCAGCCCACTTACGGAAAGGGAGTAGCTGTCAGCGAAGCGGTTGGCCCCCTTGGCGGCCTCGCCGAACATGTTAAAGTCCATCAAGCGAAACCCCTTCTCGAGGCCAGAGAGCTGCTGAAACATCGGGCGGTAGCCCTTCACGTCGTCGAAACGGTAACCGACCGTTACCGACCCCTGGGTGTTGAACCCGCCAATCGTTAAGGGAGTCTCCGCGTTGTCCTGTGCCACCAATACCCCGCCGCAAAGCAGCAGCGCTGCCAGGGAGATAAGAAATTGTTTTCCAAGTCTCATGAGATCTCTCTTCACCGCAGGAAATTAGGGTCAAGCGCCGAGCCATGGATCGTTACGTGGCAGCGCGTGCACTCGCCGCTGGTCTGAAAGCCCAGGCGGCTGTGCGGAACAGCGGCCTGATCGTGGAAGCCGGTGTGACATTGCAGGCAAAGCTGCCGGCCTTCCCGCCGCACCAGCATCATGCGATTAGTACTGCCGTGTGGATTGTGGCAGACCACGCAACCTTCCACCCTCACAGCCGGATGCTCATAAACGTAGGGTCCACGTTTTTCCACGTGGCACTTGACGCAGGCCTCCCAGTGGGTGGCATTCAGGCTGGCGCGATTGATGCTGCCGTGCGGGTTATGACAATCCGTACACTTCATCAGGCCCTCCGGCACCCGGTGGTGCACCGGCAGGGCGAACTGCGCCTGGATGTTGCCATGGCAGGTAAAGCACAAATTCGGCTCGGCCTCCTTGAGCAAGCTGCTGTGCAGCCAGCGCACCGTTTCGGGAAGCTGTGGTACCTGAAAGAAAGCTGCTTGCGGGTAACTGATGCTGCCCTTGCTTTGATTTTTGACCTCTCTTACCAGGTGGGCCGCATGGCATTCGCCGCAGGAGATGCCCGCCGCCGCGTGCTGCGAGTGGGCAAACATTTCCTGTTTCTGGCTCGTAATGTGGCACGTCAGGCAGCGCTCCGAGTTTTCTTTGGGACTGGCGCGGAACGAGAAGATCCGCTTGGCGCCAGCAATTTCCTTGGCACGGTCACCACCTGCTGCCTGTTGGGCATCCACATGGGCCCTGCCGGGGCCATGGCAGGTCTCACATCCTGCAACGCTGGTGGGCTGCGCAGGTGCCGCAGGCTTTGTCCCCGCGGGCGCCTCCCCTTTTAGCGTCAGCAAGTAATCCACAAGATTGTCGATTTTGTCGTTTGGCATGCCGGGTGGCAAGGTGGGCATAATGGTGCCGGCGCGGCGCTTGGCCATCCGGTCGAACAGATCTGCGCGCGTGCGACGCGCCCCGACATCGTCAAGAGCTCCACCGCCCTCTCCCCCTTGGCCGCCAATCGTGTGGCAGCCCGCGCACATCATATCGTCATAGATCGTCTTTCCCGCCGCCGCTGAGGCGGACATTCCCGGCGTGGGGGTGGCGGGAGAAGTTGGCAATGCCTCGCCCGCCGGAGCGTGTGGAGTCTTCGCAAACGCCTGGGCTTCAGCGCGATGGCATCCCGCACAGGTCTGCCAGCCGACATAGTCGCCTGGCTTCCCGACCATGGCAGGGTGTGACGCCACCGACGGCCCGTAGGCGGCCTCCGGCATCCTTTGCGCAAAGGTCTGGCCCGTGAGCGTGCCGAGGGTGAACGTGAGTGCCAGGAACCCGAGCCAAGGCCGGAGTTTGCTTTTAGGTTGGGAATTCATCGAGCATTGTCCTCCCTCGCCGGGTGCACCACTCCTGCCGAAGTTTCCTTAGTATGTGGGATTTCCATTTTGGGTCCCCCAGTGCCTGATGGTACATCCAGGGTTTCCATTCTTGAAGGTCCACGCGGCGATCAAAGCATCCTCTGCGGCGGCGTGTCTGTTCAAAAGTGCTCACCTTGTTTTTGCTCCGCAAAAGAACTTCTGGTGTGACGTGGGAACAGATTCTCCGTGCGCTCCAGCCCTGGCGGGTGAGATCGAACGGACGCTGTCCTTCATGCGGAGCGAAATTCAAACGAGTTCATGACGATACCACATGACATAGTAATACGAGAAGGGATCCGGGGAGAGGTCCCGGTCTCGGAAGACATAGTACTGACCTTCGCGGGTGTGGATTCCGCCCGCGCCTTGGCGCTATGGGAAGGAAGTTCTGCGTTATCGGGCGTTGCTGGTACGCATGCGAACGGGCTTGAAGAACCACCTGGGCGCGCTCCTGACCAAGCGCAACCTGAAAGGCCCGGGCAAGCACCTGTGGAGCAAGCCGGGAGAAGCGTACCTGGAGAAATTGGAGCTGAACGCCGAGGCGGCGGAGATTCGCAATCAGACCCTGGCCTTGCGCAAGACGCTGGACGCGCTGATTGGCCGTTGGGACCAGGAGTCGGGTCGGCGCGTGCGCGGCGACGAGCGTGTGCGGCAGTTGCAGACGGCGCCGGGAGTAGGCCCCCAGACGGCCTTCGCCTATCGCGTGTTCGTGGGAGACGTGAGCCGCTTTCCGAGCGGGAAACAAGTGGCCAAATATTTTGGCTTGGTCCCCCGCGAGCGGTCCAGTGGCGAGCGACGTCATCTGGGACACATCACCAAGGAAGGCGATGGGCTGATGCGCACCCTGCTGGTGGAAGCCGCTTTGCGGGCCACGCGCAAGCCCGGACCCCTGCGCGAGTGCTATCGGCGCATGGTTCGCCACAAGGGAAAAGCCAAGGCGCGCGTAGCCATGGCACGCAAGCTGGCGGTGATTCTGTATCAGATGTGGAAGAAGGATCTGACCTACGGGGAGTTCTTGCAACGCGACGCTCAGTTGGCGGGTGGGCTCGGAAGAGCCGCTGGTCATTAAAGGACCGATACTCTGATGGGGCAGCCCGCCTCGCCCCTCCGGGCGAGTCTGAACTCGGTACCCTGTCACGCCCCAGCGTGACGAATGGATGCGGGGTTTGAGCACCGCAAACCAGAAACTTACAGCGGGAAAGACCCTAGGAAAGACCCGGCTTAAGAAGAAAAAAAGCCGCCCGACAACGACCGACCGCGACCGAGAACGAGCGCGCCGTGCTTCTCACGACTCCCCACCGGCGTGTCCCAAGCGCAGCCGGAAAAAGCCCGTTGACAAGGTCGATTCACTTATGGATGCGGCTCTTAATCTGATAGACCGCGACTCTATTGTTAGCATATGGCTTTGGCACCTCATGTGGTAATCCAGTTTTCCCGGAAGTCAAAAGTGGTGATCGGAATTCGCGCCCAACGAGCGGAAGGCCGCTCCGATAAATCGGGCGCTACCCCCCTCCCCCCCAACTATGCGTGAGACACCTTCATTTCCACCGACCCCGCCCGGGAAGTCCTCCCCTCAAGAACCGGGATGAGCTATTGTGACCAATCAGGTGAGCAGTACGGGGCTGACACGCGAATTATCCTAAGCTATAAAAAGAGTGTCTCTAGCTTCCATCCAGGATCTGCCGGGAGATGGGTGTTAGGGGGAAGGATTAACATGTTTTGGACCATTTTCGTGATTCTAATGATCATGTGGCTGTTGGGCTTTGGCTTTCACGTTGCCGGAGGCCTCATCCACGTATTGCTCGTGGTTGCAGCGATTGTGTTGGTGTGGAACCTGCTCGCCGGTCGCAGATCTTATTCGTGAGGCGGCCGAACAGGCCAAATCTGGGAGGCCGGCAGGAATTAATCCTGCCGTTCCTCTTATGCAGAGTGTGCTGGCCGTCGATATAGTGTTGGTATAGGGTTATGCAAGGCCGGAGACCCGGCGAACGATCGGGGGGCGAGTGCCTTTGCCGGAAAACTCGAGGTTCAAAATCCGTGAAGTGGGACGTGGCCTTTTCTACAGGGCTGCCCGGCAACAAGCGTCGTGGTTGCTTGTTTTCTACTTGGTCGCCGGAGTGGCATCCGCATCGGCTCAGACCGGAAGGTTGGTCCCAACTGCGGAAATCATCATTACCCGCATGGCGCAGGCCCGGGCTGAGAACCGCGCCCGCCTTCGTCCTTACATCGTCACGCGGAACTACAAGCTGTTTGGCAAGGAAGGAAGCAACGCCAAGTCCGAGGTGACTGCCGATGTAGCCTTCGTTCCTCCGGACTCCAAGAAGTACACCATCCAGGAGACGAACGGGAGCGGATTGGGACAAATCATTGTTCGCCGCATACTGGCAAATGAAGCAGAGGTAGCGAAAAATTACGTCTCAACCGACTTGTCGGCGGACAATTATGATTTCCGCTTCCTCCGCGAGGCAAACGTAAGCGGCCAGCGCTGCTACGTGCTGGAGTTGCTTCCCAGGCGCAAAGAAATACATCTGCTCCATAGCGACATTTGGGTTGATGCGACCACCTACTTGCTTCGCCGCTTCGAAGGCGAGATTGCAAAGACCCCGTCTTGGTGGGTGAAGGACGTGAACGTCACGTTTGTCTACGGCGACGTCGGCGGAATGTGGCTGCAAACAGCGTCGGAAGCCGTGGCCAACGTCCGGATACTCGGGCGTTCCACGATGGTTTCGCGCGACCTGAAATATAAGATCAGCGAACTCGTTGCTGGCGGGTCTTCGGTTCAAACAAACCTCTTAGAATTGATGCCTGGCCGACCTTTTCCCCTCGGCGTGATCTCAAGACCGCCGAAGTGATTCGTTCGCAAGGGAGAATCAACATGGAATTGGACAAGGCCCTTGAGTATGCAGTGATTCTAGCCTGGGATGACTTGATGAAAGTCACCAACGCATGTTCAGCACGGGCTGAATACCGAAGTGCACCTGGAATAGCGGTGGATTACCTGAGCATCTGGTCGGTTAATGGCGAGGGTGAGCAGAACAGGGTGTGTGACTACTGGACGTGGACCTCTTCGGCTCACCCCAGTGGAACATGTTTCAACAACAAATTCCATTCTCATCAGTTGGGTCTGGCGCTTGACTGCATCCTAATGAACCAGGATAAGTTCACGCGTCCAGCCGATGCTTGCGCGGAGGGGCTGGTTCTGGTCCACCCCCCCACCAGCGATGAATATACAGAAGCCGCCACTTGGCTGAGCGGGGTCCTTGGCGCCGCTCCCAACGTCAGCCGCACTGAGGATAAAAGGGTTGCAACGCTCTAGCCGGGTTTTCTCACCAAACTGCACCATTGCTCTCGGGTGCTGGCTGCCCTAAAATTGACGTACGTACCGATTGGCCAGTCCCTTCAGGGCTCGGGCTTTGAAATAGGTGCGGCCTCCTGACCCAGGCCGCTGGCCCCTAGGTGCCACGGAAATCCTGGAGGAATGCTGGTTGAACTAAGGCTTATCGGTTGAGGGAGCGGAACCTTGCTTGGTCTTGATGGCCGCGCCGCGCGTTACACCTGGACAGCGGTTTTTATTCTCCTCCTGGTGGCCCTGCTGTATCTCATTCGCGAGACTTTGGTTGTCTTTGTCGTGGCACTGCTGTTCGCCTACCTGCTCTGGCCACTGGTGAAGCTTCTTGATCGGTGGTTACCGGGGCGGTCAAGGGTGCCGGCGCTCACCATCGTCTACCTCTCGCTAGTCGGGCTTCTGATTGTCATTGGAATTGCGGTCGGCTCTCATGTAGTCGAAGAGGCGAACGCACTGGCAGCCAGGCTTCCAGAGCTTCTTTCGAAACTCGAGCCTCCGATCTTGCCCCCCTTTTCACCCTCCGCTCTGCCGCTGAAGATCACCGTCATTTCGACTCTGCAACAGCAAT
Organism: Acidobacteriota bacterium; assembly: GCA_003171295.1. Classification (GTDB taxonomy): domain Bacteria; phylum Acidobacteriota; class Terriglobia; order UBA7540; family UBA7540; genus Bog-366. Next base: position 6,298 of record PMYF01000773.1, read on the forward strand.
TGGCCAATCATTCGCGAGATATCCTGGCACTGCTTTCAAATACCGCCTTGGGGGTCATCTCGCGCGCCGGGAACCTCATCTTTATCGTCTTGGTTCCGATTCTCAGTTTCTTCTTCTTGAAAGATGGGCGGGAGATTCTCAGTTCCGTGCTGGGCATTCTTGCCGAAGGGGCCCGCCGCGACATGGTCGAGAGAATTGCCGCTGACCTGCACGTGCTGCT